>NZ_JBXWSJ010000071.1:0-17154 GCF_059613365.1 Ruegeria sp. BHSA163 | reverse complement strand
GTCCAGAAAATGAAGGCGCTGCGCCCCGATTGGAGAGCTGGAGTTCTGGCCGCAACCGCTGTGGGGGACTTGAGTGGGTTGGATGGCGATTTTGTTGCCGTGAATGCGGCAACGGTGTCGCCGGGTTTGATCCGGAAGGTCCATGAGTCTGGCAAGGACATCTATGTTTGGACGGTGAATGACCCATTGCAGATGTCATCGATGGCTTCCATGGGCGTAGACGGGTTGATCACCGACCGACCTGCTATGGCACGCGAGGTTTTGCGCGTGCGTGCTGAGATGGGTCCGGGCGAGCGATTGTTGCTATGGTTAGCAACAACGTTTGGCCTGTCGATCGATACTGACGAGATGCGAGATGACAGTCCTTAGGTGGAGCGTGGCATTGATCTGTCTTGCGACGGCGAGTGCGGCGCAGGACTTGATCCGAAATGTCGAGATGCCCGCACATCGCGCGCTGATGGAGGCCCGGGCAAACACACAGCCAAACGAATTTGAAACTGATGGCTGCTCAGGCGGGTTGTCCTCCAGTTGGCGTTTGCTCGCAGATACGTTTCCAAAATTCGGTGTCCTGTACGAAGAGCATCCGCCATGGGAAAACTGCTGTGTTACTCACGACCGCGCGTACCACAATGCTGGCGGTTCGCAAAACGCAGAGGAAAGTTTCGACGCCCGTTTACAGGCGGATGATGCGCTCAGATCCTGCGTAAAATCCCACGGTGAAAGCCATGCAGAAGAGTATGCGTCGCGGTATGAAATGTCTGAGGACCAGATTCGATCTGCCCATTCCATAACCGCTGAAGCGATGTTTATGGCAGTGAGATTTGGCGGAGGCCCCTGCAGCGGATTGCCTTGGCGCTGGGGTTTTGGATATCCGGGGTGTTCGGTTTTCAAATCTCGCTGACCTGCGCGCGATTGACGTCGTGACAGGCAGGAGAATTTCCATTATCCAACATTTCAAACATACGAATTGGGAATCTTGGAATCATGGCTGAATATAAGCACGGCGAAATGGACATCACCGTTCAAACCAAAACCTTTGAAGGTTTTATAAAGTTCACCGTCTGGTGCGTGGTGGTCATCGCCTTCCTATGCCTGTTCCTGGCGGTCTTTGCGTCTTAATTTGACGTTGGGGGCGGCAGTGTTCAGGTTTTTGATTGCGTGCCTTTTGGCAGCGACTGTTTCGGGCTGCGCTGGATCGCAGCGGCCACAGGCTGATCAGTCTGAGATAGCCTCCCGATCCTATCGCGATCCGGGGCCATCGACACTGACACTGTATACGATGATCAATACCCGGACAGGTTCCGGAGCGCATACGTCTTTAATGATCAGCGGCAGCGAGCGGGTAATCTTTGACCCTGCAGGCTCTTTCAGGGCGGATGTCGTTCCGATAAGGAACGACGTGCTTTATGGGATAACTCCTAATGTGGAACGCGCGTATCGCAGTTCTCATGCACGCGAATCCCACTATGCCCGCATCCAAACCATCGAAGTGACACCGCAGCAGGCAGAGGTTGCGTTGCAACTGGCCAAACAGATGGGACCCGTAGCCGGAGCATTTTGTACGAACTCGACGTCTCAGCTATTGCAGCAGGTACCGGGTTTTAGACAGATAAACACAACATTCTATCCGGTTAACCTGTCCGAACAATTTGCTGATTTGCCAGGCGTGCAAACGGCTGAGTATCGGGAAAACGATGATGCCGATCTTCAAACAGGTCTGGCCTTCAACAATGCGCGCCTTAACCAATTGGAAGCGGTTTCAACCCAGTAGGTAGAGCAATCCGTAAAGCGTTGCTGCACCTGTGAACATCGCCGAAATCACGTTCTTTGTGTACAATCCGACAGTCAGCGTAACAGCAGCAGCGGTCATGCGCGCGGCGTCCGGTTGACCATCGGTTGCTGTTGGCCAGGCAACAGCCGGTGCGATCAGCGCTGGTATGATTGCCACTGCCGTATAACGCAAATGACGCAGCAACCAAGGTGGCATTGAACGGTCCCCGACAAGACCTATGAACGTGAACCTTAAGGCATAGCTGCCAATGGCCAGCCCGACGATAATTGTCCAGATTGTAACCGGGTCGACTTGGGTCATGCTTTCGCACTTTTGCGTGTTGCAATTAATTCAGCCTGTGCGCCGGCTATCATTCCTGCGCAGCCAGCAATCAGCAGGCCAAGATTGTAAGGTACCCCCGCCGACAACAAGGATGCGATTATTGCCCCCAACGCTGCAACTACGTGGGGTAGGGTTCGCATCATCGGACCGATCATGGCCAGAAAAGCGATGGGCAGCGCAAAATCCAACGCCCAGCTTTCAGGAATTCGCGTTCCCAGTACAGCACCCAAATAAGTAGCGACAATCCAAACGGGCGTGACCGGTGTGGCAGAACCAAAGAAATAAGCAATGCGCTGTGCGATCGTCATTGCTGGTTCTTTCTCGAACTGGACAATGGAACAGGCATAGGACTGATCAACCAAAAGATACGCAGCTGCGGCTCGTTGCCACAAGGGAGCTGCACCCAGATAGGGCGTGAGTGAAGCTGAGTACATTGCCATCCGTAAGTTAACAGCTAGGGCTGATACCAGAATAATCGCTGTCGGTGTCTGATCCTGCAGCAGTTGCAGCGCGGTGAATTGTGCAGCACCTGCAAACACCGTCGAGGTAAGGGCCATTGTCTGAACAATGTTCAACCCTGCCTCGGTTGCGAATACGCCAAACAAGGTGCCGAAGGGAAAAGCAACAAAGACGAAAGGCGCCCCGTCTCGAAAACCCCTCCAATAAAATGAGTTGGATGTGGTGCTTGCCATGGCTAAATCCTATGGTGTTGGTCGAGGTACTAGCGATCTTAGGAAAGGGTTGCAATTGGTCACGGAACTGGATTTGTCGGAATATGTTATCGCGCCAGACCCCGGTGCCCCACGCCTGACCCGCGCGGTCGATGGCGTAGACCAGAATGGTGAAGCAAGCCAGATATCGGTGGTTGAAGAGCGCCCATTGACGATATTCCTGAATTCTCAGGAAATCGTTACCGCGATGACCATTGGCGACTATCCCGAATACCTTGCGCTGGGTTTCCTGCGCAACCAAGGAATGTTGTTACATGATGATGAAATCACTGGTGTCGAATTCGACGATGATCTGGAAACTGTAGTTGTTCGCACCGCGCGACAAACTTCTTATGAGGAGAAGTTGAGGAAAAAAACGCGCACAAGCGGCTGCGCTGTCGGCACCGTCTTTGGTGACATGATGGAGGGATTGGAGGGCGTGCGCCTTCCACAAGTTCAAGTCCGCACTTCTTGGCTGTACGATTTGGCCTCCAAAATCAACAGAACACCGTCTCTGTATCTTGAGGCCGGGGCGATTCACGGGACCGTCCTGTGTCGTCAAAACCGGCCGTTGGTCTACATGGAGGATGTCGGACGCCACAATGCAGTTGATAAGATCGCGGGTTGGATGTTGTCCGAAGGCGAAGAGGCATCAGACAAGATCCTTTATACAACGGGGCGGCTGACCTCGGAAATGGTGATTAAGACGGCTATGATGGGCATCCCGGTCTTGGCATCACGGTCCGGATTTACCGCCTGGGGTGTTGAGATCGCACGCGAGGTAGGGCTGACTTTGATCGGGCGCATGCGCGGTCAAAGATTTGTGTGCCTCTCTGGTGATGATCGGCTTGTTCGGGATGCAGATCCGGCAACCGTTCCGGTCGAAGAAAAAAAGCACAAAAGAAAAAGCTCTCAAGCCTGAATTGCCTGCGCATTCAACTGGATCAGAGAAAATACTGCGAATTCCGAAGGATGTGCCTTAACATGGCATAAGAGGATGCAGGGAATTTGATGCCCGTTACCTGAGAGAGCCATGGAATTAATCAACCTTATTGCGCCGGTATTTGCCGTAATCGTGACAGGCTATGCGTTTTCCTGGACAAAGCTTCTGAGTGAAGAGACATCTGACGCGTTGGTTCAATTCGCGGTTTACGTTCTTATACCCGCAATCATGTTCTACCTGATTGGGCAAGAGGAATTCGCAAATCTCCTGAATTTTGGTTTCTATATTTCCTACGGTGGCACATTGCTGGTTGTGTTCGTGCTGCTGTTTTTCTGCCTAAAAGTTGCGCTGAACTTTCAAGTCGCTTCGGCCACTGTTGCGGCCTTTGCAGGGGTTGCTTCTAACACTGCGCTGGTTGCGCTGCCCGTTCTTCACGCGATCTTTGGATCCAAAGGCGCATTACCTGCTGTACTCGCCAACCTTGTTGTCGCTATTTTGCTGTTGATCATGACTGCGGTTCTTGAAACCACAGCTGGGCATAAGGCAAGTACCAAAACCCCAATACACAAGATTCTGCTGAATGTTTTGAAGAACCCGATAATAGCTGCGACTTTGTTGGGCGTAGCTTACTCTTTCACAGGTATTGGGTTTTCTGACGCTGTTTCGGATTACCTCGAATTGCTCAGTCAGGCTTTGGCGGCTGTCGCTCTTTTTGCGATTGGATTCACGACCAGCGTAAGAACGATCGTCCAAACGGGGCCTCTGATTCTCTTTTTGACGGTCGTAAAACTGATCGTTGCCCCGGGTTTTGTTTTGTTAGCTGCTCATTTGATCGGGCTTGATCCGCTCTGGACCATTGCTGCAACTGTCTCTGCTGCGGTTCCTACAGCAAAAAACATCTTCCTTCTTGCCAAGCACTATGATCAGGAACCTAAGCTTGCGGCCCATATCGTGTCCGCGACTTCGTTCTTGTCAGTTGGTACGTTGATCATGTGGCTGTTTGTTCTGCACCATCTTTATCCAAACGCGTTCCAATTGAATTGAGTTCGATCTACAAATCAGCGGATGACGGAACATTTAGGTAGAAGCGATTGAGTAAAGGAACGAGATACCCTCTCGGCGTCATCCTTGCTGGTGGCCTTGCCACCCGAATGGGCGGAGGTGACAAGAGCTTGCTGAAAATTGGTGGGCAAACACTGCTGAGCCGTGTGGTTGCCCGCTTAGGCCCTCAGGTGAACGGTATGGCTCTGAATGCAAATGGTGATCCGGGTCGTTTTGCCGATTTGAATTTACCCGTTCTGCAGGATTCGATCGACGGTTTTGCAGGGCCGTTAGCTGGGGTATTGGCTGGGCTTGATTGGGCGGCAGAACAAGGCGCGGACTGTATAGTAAGCGTGGCTGCCGATACCCCTTTTTTCCCACTTGATCTGGCCGACCGCTTGATTCGGGAATCCGAAGGGCAGGGCCATCCATTGGTCTTGGCGACTACTCCTCGACTCGGTGATGAGTTGTTAAAATCCGGAGGCGGTAAGAGGCTGAATCGACACCCGACTTTCGGACTCTGGCCGGTTGCTCTCCGCGACGATTTGCGGAAAGCTCTGAACACTGGCCTACGCAAAGTTGTT
The DNA here is from genome assembly GCF_059613365.1 of Ruegeria sp. BHSA163. Classification (NCBI taxonomy): domain Bacteria; kingdom Pseudomonadati; phylum Pseudomonadota; class Alphaproteobacteria; order Rhodobacterales; family Roseobacteraceae; genus Ruegeria; species Ruegeria sp. BHSA163. The sequence continues at coordinate 11,763 of NZ_JBXWSJ010000071.1, read as the reverse complement.
TTGTGGACTGACAAGCATGAAGGTCGCGAGGCGCTTTTCCCGGTTGGTCAAGTCGACCCATTCTTTAACGTAAACACGCCCGAAGACCTTATTCAGGCAGAAAAAATGCTGGAACAGACATGAAGGTTTACGGTGTCACCGGCTGGAAGAATGCTGGCAAAACTGGGTTGATGGAACGACTGGTCTCAGAGATTACTGTCCGCGGTTTCACGGTTTCGACAATAAAACACGCTCATCACTCCTTTGACGTAGACCAACCGGGCCGCGACAGTTATCGCCATCGGGTGGCTGGTGCATCTGAGGTGCTATTAGCCTCGGGACAACGTGTGGCGCTAATGCAGGAATTGCGCGGTGAGCCCGAGCCGCAACTGCACGATCTTCTGGCTCGGCTCTCGCCAGTCGATCTGGTTTTGATCGAGGGGTACAAACAGGAAAACCATCCAAAGATCGAAGCGTTCAGGGCTGTAGCCGGAACTCAGTTGATAGCGCCGGAAAACAAAACTGTCCGAGCTGTGGCCAGCGACACACCATTGCATCTTGATGTGCCTGTCTTTGACCTGAATGATACGCAGGCTATCGCAGACTTTATCCTGAACGAAGTTGCACTTGCTCCTCTTTCGGACCAACACAGCAATTGAAGGACGCTGGAATTGATTAAACAACCCGCACCACCGGATATTGCCCCACCTCCGCTGCGCAATGACTGTTTTGCGCTTCCGGCGGGTGTGAACTGGACTCCAGTGGACGAAGCACTTGCCTTGCTGCGCGAAAGATTGCGGCCCGTCAAAGCAGCGATCTCAATGCGGTCAGTTCGGGCTTTTGGTCACATCTTGGCCACAGATGTAGTCGCGGCCCGTTCGAATCCACCGCAACCAAATTCAGCGGTGGACGGCTATGGGTTTGCTGGTGCGATCCCTGAAGGTGCACATGTGTTTCCTTTGGCGGAAGGGAGAGCGGCGGCGGGGGTACCGTTCAATGGAACAGTACCGGCAGGGCAAGCCATACGTGTTCTGACCGGCGCTGCGTTGCCCGCTGGTGTAAACACCGTCATTTTGGAAGAAGACGTAAACGTTCGGGACGGGCACATAGCTTTTCATGGGCCGTTGAAGCTGAGGGCCAACACGCGTCAAGCCGGCGAAGACGTCAAAGCGGGAGATCTGGTCTTGCCTGCCGGTCGGAGATTGACATCGGCAGATATTGGGTTGCTGGCAGCGGTCGGGGTAGCTGAAGTTAACGTCTACGCACCGTTACGCGTGGCGGTAATGTCGACAGGGGATGAACTGGTCAGCCCGGGTGAGCCCGCAGGTCTGGGGCAGATTTTTGATGCGAACCGGCCGATGCTTTTATCGCTGGTAGAGCAAATGGGTTTCGAACCGGTTGATCTGGGCAGGGTTGGTGATGATCCAGATGTATTGCGTGCGCGCTTGAACAAAGCGGCAGAGCAGGCGGACGTGATTTTGACCAGCGGCGGTGCGTCGGCAGGTGACGAAGATCACGTATCAGGATTGTTACGTCAGGCAGGTGCGATGCAGCAATGGCGGATCGCGTTGAAGCCGGGTCGGCCGCTTGCGCTGGGTATGTGGAATGGAGCTCCGGTTTTTGGTTTGCCTGGCAACCCTGTGGCTGCATTGGTTTGCACCCTAATATTTGCCCGTCCAGCCCTAAGTTTGATGGCGGGTGCAGGTTGGCAGATGCCGCTGGGGTTTGACTTGCCTGCAGCTTTTGAGAAACGCAAGAAACCGGGACGCCGTGAATATCTGCGCGCCCGTGTTCGTGATGGACGGGTTGAAGCGTTCCATTCTGAAGGGTCCGGTCGTATCAGCGGCCTAAGCTGGTCCGAGGGGCTGGTTGAAATTGAAGATGGCGCCCGCCATATCGCCCCCGGTGATCCGATCAGGTTTATTCCGTACAGCAGTTTCAATCTGTAACTTGGGCAACTTAGTCGAACGTTCCCGCGACACGCCCAAGCAACATGAAAGCGCGCGCTGTCCGGGTTTCGCCCAGAGCGCTTAGATCAGCATCGCTGGCCTCTGGCTCAAAGTCTGAAATCATTCGGTCGAACCTTCGCAAAAAGTGGTGTGCAGCATCCCGGAAAATGGGATCTTGCTTCATTCTCGCTGCAGTCAGGGCCAACGATGAACGGTCGCGGATTCCCCCAAGCGCCGCCACCGACCTACCGCGGGCCCCTTGAGCGAATTGCCGCCAGACCTCTGGGCGCGCCATATCGGGGCGCAGGTCATCCATGTAAATCCCTTCTTGACTGAGTAGGGTAAGAATATCCTGCGATGCCTGCACCAAAAGTGAGGCTTTGCGATCTTTCAAGGCCATCCGCAAGGCGTCGAAACCTTGGGCATCGTCCTGGGTTTCAGGAAAATTCAATGCTCGGATAAAGACCTCGGTTGTCAGAGGCGGCGCGATTTCTTCCGCTGGTGTACCCAACTCCAGCATGGTCTGATTATCCGGCTGGGTTTTAGGTGCATTGACCCGGGTCGGTTCATGGCGGCCAGAGGAAAAAGTAGCTACTGCAGTTTCAGTTTTCTTGGCTGTCTCCGCGATTTCGTCCAGCTTCTTTCCAACTGCCGGTTCGTAAGTGCTGGCTGCCCGTTGTTGCTGTGTGACATAGGCGTGGCGGATCGCGTCTATTGCGGTTTGAAGCCGTTCACTTTCCTCACGCATGACCCGGCTGGCACGCATCGCTGTCGCCGCCACCCAAATCATTGCCACGGGTAGAAATACGGCCAGAAAGGTGACTATGAACCCGCCACCCTGCGGAGTTCCCGGCAATACCAGGAACACCACCGACACAACCAACCAGATCACGCTCAAAATAAGAGCGATTATTTCCACTTCGGTCACAACAGCTCTACTCGGGCGATCGTATATGCCCAGCGAGGTTGGCGCTTCAATGTCTTTTTCTTGACTGGGTTCCGACATTACAACGGCTCCGGTCAGGCGTATTCGACACTCAGAATTTCATAGGAACGCACTCCCCCCGGGGTACTTACCTCGACACTGTCGCCCTCGTCTTTGCCGATTAAAGCGCGGGCTAGGGGCGACTTAATGTTTAGCAAACCGCTTTCTATATTGGCCTCATACTCTCCTACAATCTGCCAGGTTTTTTCTTCGTCAGTGTCCTCATCCACCAACGATACCTTCGCGCCGAATTTAACCGCCCCTGTCAATTTAGTCGGATCAATCACATCAGCCAATGACAGGATACCCTCCAGCTCTTTGATGCGGCCCTCGATGAAACCTTGTTTTTCTCGGGCTGAATGGTACTCGGCATTTTCTTTTAGGTCGCCAAGTTCCCTAGCAGAGGCAATGGCTTCGATGATCGCCGGGCGCTCGACGGATTTCAGGTTCTTTAGCTCGGCCTCAAGCGCTGAAAAGCCCGCAGGCGTCATTGGAATCTTTTCCATTTTCTCTTTGTCCACACATAAATTGTGACGCCCCGCCGCATGGGATAAGCGTCGGGGCGATAGGATGGGTTATCAGATACCTGACCTAAATGAGGCGTGAATTGCAAGAGGTCACAGAAACCAAGCGCTCAATTCGCGGCTTGACGCCGTTCTTGCTGGCTAGGGTGGCGTCTATGCCGATAATCATGATACTTACTGCTTCGCCACTTGTCAGAAGGTGTGCACAACCAAAGCATTTCAATCATATTGAATAACTTCAAATTCGATTCCGTCGTCATCGTCAAAGTAGAATCGTTTGCCCGGCTCGTAATCTGCATGGTTGTGTGGTTCAAACCCGGCTTTTCGAACTTTGGCTTCCATGGCATCAATGTCCTCGACCAGAACGCCAACGTGATTAAGGCCACCAACGATGTCATAGCTGCTTTCGCCTGTTATTTTTGGATTATTCGGAGCGTAAAGAGCCAGATAAGTGTGTTGGCTTCCAACATGGACGGTGTAGCCGCCCGCAATGGCAGGTCCTTCCCAGCGAACTTTCCAGTCAAATACATCCTTCATCCACGCGGCGGTGGCCTGTGGGTCACGGACAGTGAAATTTGTGTGTTCAAGCGTCGCCATTTTGCGATCTCCTCTTTTGTCTTGATGCTTGGCACGACTCAATCTAATTTCTAAACCTAACTTTAGGTCAAGGAATTTTATGAACCTCGATGACTGTACATGAGGGGCTGGCGATTGGCGCTTTGGCCCGGCGCACAGGATTGGCGGTTTCGGCCATTCGGTATTACGAAGAGCAGGGTTTGATCACCCCGTGGCGAAACGCAGGAGGGCAACGGCGCTACCAGCGCGCGGATATCAGGCGCCTAAGCTTTGTTATGATTGCGCAGCAATTTGGCCTGACGTTACCGGAGATTCGGAGCGTGCTATCGGGTTTGCCCGGAAACCGCACCCCGACGCCAAAAGACTGGAGAGTAATCAGCAAAGACCTACGCGCATATCTGGATCAACGAATCGACACGTTGATACGATTGCGAGACAACTTAGACGGTTGCATTGGTTGCGGTTGCCTGAGTTTGCCAAAATGCGCCCTTTACAACCCTGACGACCGCGCAAACGCTTCCGGTAGCGGTCCCCGATACCTGATGGGCGACAAGCCAGAGGGCTGAACTGCCGCATTGCAGCACTGTTACGCCGTGTTTCGATTGACCCGGGTCTTTCTTCCCATGTAATCAGCCGAGAAACAAAATTGCGCAGACCATGCAATGTGAGCGCCAGTTCGGAAAGTTAGCTAAGGAGCCCGCGATGGCCGAAATTGAACGCGAAGCGATGGAATATGACGTTGTGATTGTAGGTGCGGGTCCCGCAGGCCTGTCTGCGGCCATCCGTCTTAAGCAGCTCGACGCCGACCTGAACGTGGTGGTTCTGGAAAAGGGCTCGGAAGTAGGCGCGCACATTCTGTCTGGCGCAGTGCTCGATCCATGCGGTCTGGACGCTCTCATACCAGACTGGAGGGAAAAAGGCGCCCCGTTGAAGACGCCGGTGACCGAAGACAATTTTTACATGCTGGGCGAAGCCGGTCAGTTGCGAATTCCCAACTTCCCGATGCCTCCGCTGATGAATAACCATGGGAATTACATCGTCTCAATGGGCAATGTTTGCCGATGGATGGCTGAGCAAGCAGAAGAGTTAGGGGTTGAAGTTTTCCCCGGCATGGCCTGTTCCGAATTGGTTTATGGCGGCAACGGCGAAGTCAAAGGAGTTGTGGCTGGCGTGTTTGGGCTGGAACCTGATGGTTCATACGGTCCAAATACCGAGCCTGGTATGGAGCTGCACGGCAAATACGTATTCCTATCAGAAGGTGTGCGCGGCTCGCTTTCCAAAGAAGTTATTGCCAAATACGATCTGCAGGCCGGTAAAGAGCCGCAGAAGTACGGCGTCGGAATGAAAGAGATTTGGGAGATCGACCCGGCCAAGCACAAAGAAGGCTCGGTCACGCACACGATGGGTTGGCCACTGGGTGGAAACGCAGGCGGTGGATCGTTCATCTATCATCTTGAGAATAATCAGGTTTACGTCGGTTTCGTGGTTCATCTGAATTATAAAAACCCTCATCTGTACCCTTACATGGAGTTCCAGCGTTTCAAGCACCATCCTATGGTCGCTGATCTGCTGAAAGGCGGCAAACGTGTCGCTTACGGTGCGCGTGCGATCACCGAAGGGGGTTACCAATCCATGCCAAAACTCGTGGCACCCGGCGTCGCCTTACTTGGCTGTTCCGCGGGCATGGTCAATGTCCCGCGCATCAAAGGTAATCATAACGCGATGCTTTCGGGCAAATCAGCTGCGGAGGCTGCCTATGATGCCCTAAAAGCTGATCGTTTAGGTGACGATTTGACTGATTACGAAACCGAAGTAAGAAATGGCCCAATCGGCAAGGACCTGAAAAAGGTACGCAATGTCAAACCGATGTGGTCGAAATGGGGCCTTACGGCGTCGCTTGCGCTGGGCGGTCTGGACATGTGGACCAACACGCTTGGTTTTTCTCTGTTTGGCACTTTGGGACACGGAAAGAATGACGCCGAGTCAACCGAGGATGCGAGCAAGCACGCAGCCATCGACTATCCCAAGCCAGATGGCACGCTATCTTTTGATCGATTGACCAATGTTTCCTTTTCCGCGACCAATCACGAGGAAAGTCAGCCCTGTCACCTGAAGCTGGCGGACCCGGAAATCCCGGTCAAGGTCAACTTGCCCAAGTTCGACGAACCTGCACAGCGGTACTGCCCTGCAGGTGTATATGAAATGGTCGAAGATGAGAACGGACCGCGATTCGTCATAAACTTTCAGAACTGTGTCCACTGCAAGACATGTGATATCAAAGATCCCAGCCAAAATATTACGTGGACCACACCACAAGGCGGAGATGGGCCGAATTATCCCAATATGTAAGCAAAAATAGGTGTATTGGCAGGGTCTAGAGGGCTCAGCCATTGCCACATGGGTCGCCAGGCCCTAGCTTATCCGCCAAACAACGACAACAAGGCAGGATATCGGTGCTTCCATTGGTCCGTCGCGCGGTTGCAACTGCGGCCTTCACCTCTTTCATTGCATCGTCGGCATTTGCTGATACGGGCTCTGGTTCATATCTGGCCGGACGTCAGGCAATATATCAAAGTGATTATGTCGCCGCTGAGAGATACTATTCTAAGGCGCTGAATTTTGATCCTGAAAACGAACAGCTTTTGGAAAGCGTTCTGCTTGCGCGCATCGCATTGGGTGATATCGAAGGCGCCAAGCCCGTTGCAGAAATAATGGATCAACTACCTGTTCCGAACCAAGCCGGACGCATGGTGATCTATGCTAACTTGATCAATCAGGACCAATTGGACGAGCTTCTTTCCCGAGACCCGGAAACCCAAGGTGTAGGACCATTGGTTGACGGGTTGATGATCGCATGGGCCCATATTGGGAAAGGTTCCGTGTCTCAGGCGATGGAGCAGTTCGATACCGTCGCTACACAGGAAGGCCTGAGAGAGTTTGCGCTTTATCACAAGGCCCTGGCGTTGGCTTCGATTGGCGACTTTGAAGGCGCCGAAGAGGTCTTTGGTACCGATAATGGTTCGGTGTCACGCATCTCGCGCCGAGCGGCGCTTGCTCGGGCCGAAATCCTGTCGCAACTGGACAGAAATCAAGACGCTCTGGAGTTTTTGGACGATGTGTTCGCTTCGGGCAATGATCCGTTTATTGACAATTACGTTGCGCGTTTAAGGGCAGGAGAAACTCTGCCCTTTACACATGTAAGGTCGCCGCAAGACGGTATGGCCGAAATTTTCTTTTCAGTTGGCGCGGCGTTGAATTCAGATGCAGCAGATGACTACGTTCTGTTGTACGCCCGGATTGCCAGTTTCCTGCGTAAAGACCATATCGACGCAATTTTACTAACCGCAGAATTGCTGGAAGAGCTGCGGCAATACGATCTTGCTGTGGAAGCCTATCGCATGGTCCCGCCGGACAGTTTTGACCACCACGCCGCAGAACTGGGCCGAGCCGAAGTTCTACGCCAGTCTGGCAAAACGGATGCTGCTGTTGAAGTTCTGCAAAGTCTGGCTGTTCAGAAGCCAGACCTGCCAGGCGTACACGTGGCTTTGGCCGACTTGTTGCGACAACAAGAAGACTACGCGGCAGCTGTAACTTCTTATGACACAGCAATAAATCTGACTGAGGAAGATGCTGGCAGTAACTGGTTTTTGTATTATGCGCGCGGAATCTCGCATGAGAGACTCAAAAACTGGGAAAATGCTGAGGCCGATTTCCGTAAGGCTTTAGAGCTGAATCCTGATCAGCCCCAAGTACTCAATTACCTTGGTTATTCGTTGGTCGAGCGGCGAGAGAAGTTGGATGAAGCGCTGGAAATGATAGAACGCGCTGTCATCGCGCGCCCAGACAGCGGCTACATCGTGGATAGCCTTGGTTGGGTTCTGTTCCGACTGGGCCGTTACGACGAGGCAGTGGATCACATGGAGCGAGCGGTCGAACTGATGCCTGTGGATCCAGTGGTCAACGATCATTTGGGCGACGTCTACTGGGCCGTTGACCGAGCGAGAGAGGCCGAATTCCAGTGGAAGCGAGCCTTGTCTTTTATCGACCCCGAAGACACCGACGGTGAAGCAGATCCAGATCGTATTCGCCGTAAAATCGAGGTTGGTCTTGATATTGTGCTGGAAGAAGAAGGTGCAGATCCATTGAAAGTCGCAAATGATGGCTAAGGCCTTTGCGCCTGCCAAAATAAATCTGACCTTGCATATCACCGGTCAACGCGCCGACGGTTATCATCTGTTGGATTCACTCGTGGCATTTGCGGACCTTGGAGACTCACTTGAATTCTCGCCGGGCCAAAAGCTTTCTGTGAATGTAACCGGAGAATTTGCCGCCGGTGTTCCCGTGGACGAGCGCAATCTGGTTTGGCAGGCTGCTCAGGCTGCTAATTGGACTGGGAATATAAATCTGTACAAGGCTCTGCCTCATGGAGGCGGCGTCGGAGGTGGCTCTTCTGACGCTGCTGCGACTTTGCGCACGCTGGCCCCTGATTCACCGCGACATGTTGCGCTTTCACTGGGAGCGGATGTTCCTGTCTGCATGCTTGCCAGAGCAACAAGAATGCAAGGAATCGGCGATCGCACTGAGCCCATTGTCCTGCCCGACCTTCCAGCCGTGTTAGTCAACCCGGGTGTCGCCGTGAAAACCGGACCAGTGTTCAACTCTCTGACGGCAAAGAATAATCCCGAGATGCCTTTCGTCCTTCCGGAGTTTTCTTCCCCCGAAAGCTGTGCTGCTTGGCTTTCTACGCAGCGCAATGATCTTGAAACTCCGGCGCTGGCAATTGCACCGCAAATCGCAACTGTGCTGGATGCTTTACGCGCTACAACTCAATCACTTTTGGCACGGATGTCGGGTTCAGGGTCGACGTGCTTCGCACTGTATCCATCCATGAAAGCAGCGCTTTTAGCGGCGCATGAAATTGGAGCGGCCCATCCCGGTTGGTGGTGTCGCGCCGCTCGCCTTAGTTAATACGCGACACAACGTAGTCGGCTATATCCTGCAGCAACGCCTTGATTTCGTGATCCGGCAAGGGCGCTAGGGCAGTCTTGGCTTTCGTTGCCCAGGCAACGGCATCTGCCCGGGTTGCGTCCAGCGTTGCATGTTTGTTCAACAGGCAAAGCGCGTGATCCAGATCGGCATCTTCTTGACGGCCTTTTGCAATTGTCCGTTCCCAAAACGCACGCTCTTCGGGCGTTGATCTTGCGACGGCCTTTATAACGGGAAGTGTTAACTTGCGTTCCCTGAAATCATCGCCAACATTTTTACCAGTAGCTTTGCTATCACCCTGATAATCAAGAAGATCATCGGCAATCTGAAACGCTATACCCAACGCATCACCATAGTCGAACAGGGCCTGTACGTGTGGTTCCGGTGCATTTGCGATGACACCGCCCACTTCAGTCGCGGCAGAAAATAGTGCTGCCGTTTTTCCGCGAACAACTTGCAGATACACGCTTTCGTCAGTTGCAAGATCGGTAGCGGCCGTCATTTGCAGCACCTCGCCCTCGGCGATGGTGGCAGAGGCATTGGCGAGAATGTCCAAAACGCGGAGCGAACCAGTTTCTACCATCAATTGGAAGCTGCGGGAAAACAGATAGTCGCCTACCAAAACGCTGGATTTATTGTCCCAAAGAAGGTTAGCGGTGGGCCGACCGCGCCTTTGGGAACTTTCATCGACAACATCGTCATGCAGTAGCGTGGCCGTGTGGATGAATTCCACAGTCGCGGCCAAACGCACGTCATGATCGCCGGTGTAGCCGAACAATCGAGCTGCCGCCAACGTCAACATCGGGCGTAAACGCTTGCCGCCTGCCTCAACAAGGTGAGCCGTTACCTCGGGTATCCGAGGCGCATGATCGGATGCCATACGTGTTCGAATAAGCGAATTAACCGCATCCATTTTATCGAAAAGAATTTCGGCCAGCCGCTCGTGAGGCTTTGAAATTGCGCTGACTGTCATCACACTCCCGACACAAGGCTCGACTTTCGCCCTACCTTGCCCTTACATCCATCCCCATGAAAGAACTTTTACGCAGCACTGACCCTACGATCTTGGCCTTTGCATCAGCTCTTCTTGAGGGCGAGGATATAGACTGCTTTCAGATGGACGTAAATATGAGCATCCTGGAAGGTGGAATTGGGATATTTCCACGGCGACTAATGGTGCGCGCTGATGATTTGTCCCGCGCTGAACGTGTTATGCGGGACAATGAGATTCCTTTGGGGCGATGAACCGGTTTTCCGACAGTGATCTAACCTGCAACGATTTTCTGGGCGGGCGTTTGCGTTTGTGGCAGCCACGAAAGGGATACCGCGCGGGTATCGATCCGGTTCTACTTGCCGCATCTATACCAGCGACTGTGAACCAGAGCGTTCTTGAACTTGGCTGCGGCGCAGGAGCCGCGGTATTGTGCCTCATGGCTCGCGTACCTGAGTTGCGCGCGACCGGGGTCGAATTGCAGGAAGCTTATGCTGAACTTGCGAAAAGGAATGCTGAGGACAACAAGCTTCCGTTGACTGTGGCTGCGGCCGATTTGAATGCCCTGCCTTTGGATATTCGTCAGCAGCAGTTCGATCACGTGTTGGCGAACCCGCCGTATTATCGGTCCGGTGAACACAGCCCGGCGAAAGATCAAGGTCGCAGTATTGCCCTTGGCGAACGCACAGCCTTGTCCGACTGGGTCAGTGTGGCAGTGAAAAGATTAGTGCCGCGCGGTTACCTGCACATTATACAAAAGGCTGATCGCTTGCAGGATCTGTTGTTGGCTTGCTCCGGGCAGGTCGGATCCATTGAGGTTCTGCCGATCGCTCCACGCACTGATCGACCTGCAGAACTCGTGATTTTTCGGGCCCGCAAGGGTGGGCGCGCGGCCTTTCGCCTTTTGGCGCCTGTAGTTTTGCACGCAGGTACCAAGCACCTTAGGGATGGCGATAGCTATGCTCCGGAAATTTCCGCAATCCTGCGACAAGGCGCAGCGTTGGCCGGATTTTCGAGCATCTAGGCAAAGATCAGCGTGATTCACAAAATTTGTGACAGATTCTGTGCGCCTGCAGCGTGACAGGGTGGAAACGATGTGATCAACTTCTTACGTGATATAAGCAACCAAAGAAGGAGGATCGCCATGAGCGTGAGTGCACATCTGACGGAGCTGAAGAAGAAACACGAAAGTCTCGGTCTCCAAGTCGAAGAAGCCCAACGCTCGCCAGGTATCGATGATCTCCATATCGCCCAGCTCAAGAAACAAAAACTAAAGCTGAAGGAAGAAATTGAGCGTCTCTCCAACTAAGACCTCAAGCTGGCACGCGCAGCGATTGCCGCGCCTCCGGTAATAAGAAAAGCTGCGATCGCAAGCCCCCAAGTGGGTGTTGCGATCCCGGCCGCTACAAGTGCCAATGTAGACAGAAGCGGAGCGGCGTAGGACGCCGTGCCTAAAATTTGTATGTCACCGCGTTTGACGCCGATGTCCCAGACATAAAAGGCAAGCCCGACTGGTCCTAACCCCAACGCCAGTACGGAGGCCCAGCCAATCGTGCTTCCAGGAATCACAGTTTCCTCCAATGCAAAATGCAAACACCAAGAAGCAATTGCAGTTGCAACGCAAAAAACAGCGACCGAGCTTGTAGGTACATCGCCCAATCTTCGTGACAACACCGAATATCCCGACCAAGTCAACGCGCACAACAGAGCCAACGCATAACCAGGCAGGTATTGCGCTTGAAAACCTGTGCCGCCTCCACCCCCAATAATTAC
>NZ_JBXWSJ010000070.1:0-17701 GCF_059613365.1 Ruegeria sp. BHSA163 | reverse complement strand
AGCGAGAGCGGGAACCGAATGTACAGCATCACTGCCAGGCGGATAATCTCAGGGCTGGTTTTGAAGTATTTGAAATTGGCAGGCTTGGTCATTCCCAAACGCTACGCAACCGCCCTGCCCTGCTCAAGCAAAGTTCTTCTGACAAGACCTATTCGGCCACATCTTTTCGATCCGATACTATGCTCGGCTGCAATCGGTATCCCGAACGACTGAGACACGCTTCCAATTTGTCGCCCCCTTCTCCGCGCAAGCATCCTGCAAGTAAGCGGGCCCGGTCAAGGATCGGTATCGAATACATTGTTTCCCGGAACGACCGCATTGGGCTCGATGTAGACGTTCGGAGAATTCCGCTCAATGTCTGCTACGCGGACAAAGCCGTCATTCGCCGCACCTGCAATCTGGTCAGATCCGAATGTCAGCAAAAGAGCAGAAAGCAAACTTTGCAAAGTCTCGCTACGGCATCAAAACTGACGCTTATCGCTGTCTCGGATGTAGTAGGATAGATTCTCAAAAGCGGTCATTGATCTTCTGTGCCGCCTACCCAAGACGCCTTCGAATTTGGATCGCAGAGATTCGGCGTCATCTCAACTTGCTAGGTTCCAAGCCAGACAGGCTCGATTTCTCTGTTACCCTCCCCTGCATCAAGGCTTGTATCGTGCGTACTCGAAGTCCATATACACAGGGCTTACGTTTTTCTTTTTCGACCTGCTGTCTCCCCAATTCGGCGTTCAGTCTTTCGATTCAGACCGACTACGCCGAGTCGCCGCAATGATGCGGGCGGCAAGTATTAGGAGACCTCCACCATGGCAAATGGTACAGTAAAATGGTTCAACTCAACCAAAGGTTTTGGCTTCATCGAACCTGAAGATGGCAAGCGCGACGTATTCGTACATATCTCAGCAGTCGAACGTTCCGGCCTTAGCGAATTGAAAGACGGTCAGAAGATTACTTTTGACGTCGAAGCTGGCCGTGACGGTCGCGAAAGCGCCGCCAATCTGGCACTCGCCTGACCTTTTACGGGCACCCTTTCTGGGTGCCCGTTTGCACAATAGGCGACTAAAAGCCGTTGGAGAACAAATAAGTTGCAACCAAAAGACTGGACGCGGGCGCTCGCGCAATACCGTGTGCCTAATGCGAAGCGCAGTATTTGTGAAATTGCGATCACCGTTGTCCCCTTATTCGCTCTATGGGCTCTAGCGTGGTTTGCGTTATCATTTAGCGTCTGGATCGCAATATTGCTGGCCGTCCTGAATGCCGCATTTCTGGTCCGTATCTTCATCATTATGCATGATTGTGGTCATGGATCTTTCTTCAGAAACCGCAACGCATGCAATTGGACCGGCCGGGTTCTAGGTGTTCTTACCGTGACACCCTATGACGTTTGGCGGCAAAGCCATGCGATTCACCATGCCTCAACCGGAAACCTTGATCGGCGTGGTATGGGTGACATCCCCACATTGACCATTGAGGAATACCTGAAACGGAATTGGTTCGGGCGTGCCGCGTATCGTCTGACCCGGAACCCAGTCGTCCTGTTCGGTGTTGCGCCGATCTATACGTTCTTTATTCAATACCGCTTACCTGTTGGTTTCATGCGGTCGGGCTGGCTGTACTGGGCAAGTGCGATGGGAACAAACGCCGCAATTGCAGGGTTATTGGCTCTGATTTTATGGGCCGGAGGCTTTGAGGTGTTGGCGTGTGTTTTCCTGCCAACCGTGATTGTCGCATCATCCATTGGTATTTGGCTTTTCTACATTCAACACCAGTTCGAACACACGACTTGGGATCGGGAAGAGAGCTGGAATCTTCAGAGCGCCGCGTTCTATGGCAGTTCTCACTATGCCCTGCCAGGCATCCTGCGGTGGTTCTCTGGCAACATTGGTGTGCACCATGTTCACCACCTCGCCAGCCGCATACCGTTCTATCGGTTAAACGAGGTTTTGCGTGACCATTCTGAGTTGGAAAACTGCCAGCGTATTTCTCTATATGAGAGCCTGCATTGTGCACGATTGCATCTTTGGGATGAAAAAAGTCACCGCCTGCTGACATTTTCCGAGGCTTTGTCGAGCGCCAATTCCAATAGGTATTTAGTGTAGTCTGGCGCGTACCAGATAGGCTTCGACCGTATCACCACCCAAGGCGCGAATGGCCTCTAATCGGTGAAGACCTTCAATCAGCACGAACCTCTTGTTGTCCGTGCGTATCTGAATCGGGGTCTTCTGGCCGTTCTTCAGGATATCTTCGGCCAGCGTCAGAACTTTTTGCTGATCAAGTGTTTTGGCACGTTTTACAGGTACATAGATCAATTCGAGCGGATATATTCTTTTTTCCAACATAAGCTACGCAAGCAACCTTTCGTGCATTTGTTCGGGTTCGTAGTTCGCTTCAAAAGCAGGCGCTGGAACTTGCGTCATAGAACCGAACGAACAGCATCGCGCAATTCCTGATGCATGATCCAAGTTGCTGGTTCATTGTCACTTTCGACGTGAGAAAACGCCAGAACCTGAGCGGCGCCATCATTCTGTGCTGATCCGGCTTCGGGAAGTTCGAGTTCCAGATATTCGGCGATCAATATTCCGATTTTCTTGAAGAACTTGATGGACGCCTCTCGCGATTTGTACCCGGCCGCCTGAGACAAATGACCAATGGTCAGACCTTCCTTGCCGGCGATTGTAAGTGCTTTGAGCATTGTAACCTGCGCAGGGCTCAGCCTGATTTGGCGCAATGCCTCGGCATATTCTCTTTCGCTGGGAACGAGGGAGCCGGAGTTTCCCTCCAAACGGCGTTGACCGCTACGTTTTCTGTCTCGTTCTTCGAGAATATCTTTTAAGGCTTCAATGGCCAATGCTGGTGTTTCTCCAACTGCATCGGCAATCATTGCCTGCGTTTTAGCCGGCGGCTTGGGAAATGCCCGTGCAACACTGTTACCGCTCAGAACGCCAGCCTTAATCAAGTACTTTCCAAATTCTTCCTCAATCACTCCTGATACGTCAGCGTTGCGCGACTTACGAACACTGCGGTCCTGAAATACTCTTTGTTCCAGGCCACGAGCTGACATCTTTGAGTCAGGGAGGGTTACTTGAGGGGCATTTTTACGCATCAGAGAAACACCACTACAACTATCGCCGCAACAAACACCGCTATCACGATAAACATCTTAACCCTGTTGGACCTGCGATGAGCCTTTTCGGCTTTGAGCATTTTGCCCAAATTTTTGTCAATCGAGTTATGGTTCACGGCTTGGTCCTTCCGGGTTTGTCAGGCGGTATTGGTTTCCATCAACCGGTTGTTACGGCACATTTTCGGTGCACTTATCGTTCTGTCTCGTGAACGGCTGATTGCATTCCCAACCATCACCTCTTCGATTCAAATGAGCGTTTGAAGGGACAAGGACGGCAACGCACCTGTCGCGGTTTGCGCGAAAGCCACGCTCGCATTTCCACCCGGAATAAGTTTCAGGTGCAAGATATGCATGCTGTGGAACCGCCACAGGCTCACAGCCGCTCTCCGCTGCCCTGTAACCTCTGAAGCATACCCATCCATCCGAGCTTCTTTTGTCGCTCAGACGACCGTTTTTTGGGACTTCTATTGCAACACAATCCTGGTTCTCCTTACGAAATCCCCAGTTGCAGTGTATTTCTTGCGCGCCAAACCGGGTTTCGACATATCCATTTTCAGGTGCAATTAGTTCTTCGCATTCTTCTCCGACACGCTGGAACAGCCGATTGCACTTCCACTGATCTCCGGTTGAGGCAAGATAGGCATTTTTTGGAACTATTATTTCCTCACAGATTTCTCCGACATTCTGAAAACCGTGATTGCATTCCCAACCGCTGCCATAGGAGCTACCCGTCAAATATGCGTTTTCTGGTAAGTCTGTTCTTTGGCAGGATCCGTTCTTGTTTTCGAAACCTTCGTCACAAACCAATCCGCCGGCATTTCCTGCGACCTGGGCAGGAAGCTGGGTTCCTGAGAGCAACACCAAGAGTGTCGGGATCAAACAAAGAATGCAGTGCGTAAACACGATGAGTGACCGATTGAAACGGAGCCTGAGACCTGATCTATCCGGCATCGAGCACGCGATTTATAAGCCATGTTCTGTTCATACGGCGCCTCCATTGATGGGTCACGCGATGACTGGAGTATGTCAGGTGACAGTTGCGAATGCTTGCGAGGAACGAGCTCATCGCGAAGACCCCAGCGAAACCCGTTCCTATGCTGGGGCACATGCTACAGTTAGTCTGAAGGCCATCGGATCATCGAAGCCGGCAGCATCGCGGCGACGAGTAATTTTTACCAATGCACGTTTGTGGTCCTTAGCCAGAATAGAGTCAAGGAAGTTTCCCTCGTCGCAACGCTAGTACTGCTAAGGCAGGTGGTTGTGAAACAAGCACGTGACCAAGTAGCCTAGTGAACCGCCGAAAGAAGT
This sequence comes from Ruegeria sp. BHSA163, assembly GCF_059613365.1. Classification (NCBI taxonomy): domain Bacteria; kingdom Pseudomonadati; phylum Pseudomonadota; class Alphaproteobacteria; order Rhodobacterales; family Roseobacteraceae; genus Ruegeria; species Ruegeria sp. BHSA163. The sequence continues at coordinate 13,272 of NZ_JBXWSJ010000070.1, read as the reverse complement.
TACTTGGCATTAATCTGTTGTTGTAGGGATTTGGGGGCGGACCAGCAGCGAATGGCAGCTTAAGACCGCGTCTCTCTTGTCGAGCCTGAGTGTGGCGAAAGAGCGGTACGTGATCAAGGTTTCCTCGTGGCTATGAATGACTGGCCTGACGTCATCAGCAGCAACGCATCGACATTCGTGCCGCTCCTGTGAACTGATGCTGCGCAAGCACTCGCGGCGCGAGCAAATGGTTGATCTGTTACGCTTCTCGGGAATTGCAAAGTCTAATTGCGAATGTCCGTTTTGGGCTGCCACCGGTCATTAATGTGAAAAGTAGCGAAAGGCGACAACGAACCCAATGCGGGCTTTGCCAACCTTTCGAACCAGCATCATCCCCGACCTTTTCAGTTCGAGTTTCAATCCCTAGCGGGCAAGGCAACCTCGCCTTCCCAGTCAGAAATACGATGCGGTAGCGCCAGGAATTTTGACGCCACACGTGTTTTGGTCGTTCCACTTCCAGTCATCCCCGAATATTTGCCGGTAGAGGAAACTATCCGCCAGTTGTTGACGCCGAAGGCAACAACCTTCCATCTCATGGTGAACGTGTCCTCTTCTTCACCATAGACACAGACGCCACCGCCGCTGACACCGCTGGGTCCGCCGAAACCCGAGCCCACGCACCGGACAAAACCAGGATCGATTGGTCCCTCGTCAACGGTATAAGTCCCATAGTTGTCCTCTTTCCAGAACACGTCCTCGCCCGCGGAAATTTGCTCTTGGTTGACAACATAGAAGTTCGTTGCCGACACTTTCTCTGCAGCAGTCAGGCAATGAGGTGCAATGAGAACTGCGGGGATTAGCATTGAACGCAACATGTTGTTTCCTTCGACAGTGGGGCAAAGCCAGCATGATAGAGCCTACGAAATTTATTGCTAGGAAAGGAACGCAAAGCCGAACCTGAAAAGTCAGCTTCGTCCCGCATCTCAGAGATTGCATAGCTTCGTGATGAAGGTCCGCTTTGGGCTGGGAGCGGCCTGATGCGGTTGCAGCAACTGGGTTGCGGCAAGAAGTCTGCAAAGGGCTCAAGGCGGTCATCTGAGCGCTTTTGTCGAATGTCCGCTTTAAGGTGTATAGCAGACTGGGAAAAATCTGGCGTATACCGTGCAAGACCTGCTCATAGCAGTAAATTGAAAAGGAACCCTCAATGGACTTGCCAAAGAACCATTTCAAAGAAGCCATCCTGCAAGGTAACCAGCAACTGGGTTTGTGGAGTTCGATCCGCGACCCCGCCATGAGTGAAATGCTGGCCGGGTGCGGCTATGACTGGATCGTACTCGATTGCGAACATTCTCCGCGCGATGTTCAGGAAGTTCTGCACGGGTTGCATGCCATGTCAGCCTATCCGGTGGAACCGGTTGTACGGGTGAAAAGCCTCGACGTCGCTGAGATCAAGAAAATGCTGGATATCGGCGCACAGACGATTCTTGTGCCATATGTGCAGAACGGAGAAGAGGCGCGGCTTGCAGCGGCGGCAGTCACCTATCCGCCCGCCGGTTTGCGCGGGGTTGCCGGGGGTACACGCGCAAACAGATTTGCTGCAATCCCCGATTACTTCACTAAAGCACGCGAAGAGATTTGCCTGATTGTTCAGATTGAAACGCGAGAAGCCATGAACAATCTTGAAGAGATTGCCACCACAGACGGCATTGATGCCGTCTTCGTCGGCCCAGCGGATCTGGCCGCCAGCCTAGGGCGCCCCGGAGATTTGAAACACCCCGATGTCAAAGAGGCGATCGTCAACACCATTCACCGCGTGCGTGCCCTTGGCAAACCCGCCGGATTTCTTTCCTCGGATCCGGAACTGTTGGGCCTCGTTTTCGACGCAGGCAGCGTATTCACCGCAATCGACATCGATATGACCGCACTTCGCCGCGTTGTGATAGCTCGTCTATCGGAGTATGAGGATATGAAGTAACGTGGGCGCATTGAGCTTTCGGATCTGATACAAGCAAAGACCGCACGTTCGCTCATGCGGTCATTGTGTCTGGCTGTTTCGTAGAAAGTACGCCAGTTTAATTGAAATCGAACGACGGCTTCGGGCTCGGTGCGGTCATTCGGCAAAATTCCGTCAACGTCTGCCTTGCGGACAAACCTGCTGTTAGCCACAGCGCGGTGCGATTGTTCCGCATGGACGACCGCTTCGCGGACAAAGTTACCGAAAAGCAGACTGAACTGAATGTCTGCTTTCCTTTTGCTTACAGTCACTTTAGGGCTAACCACCGTGTCGCAGAGATTGGGGGACAGACCATGCTGAAGGTGCTTGTAACTGGTTCGTCGGGTCGGATTGGGAGGGCATTTTTTGCCGCATATCAAGAGCGGTATCAGTTTGTGCTGACCGATTTGAATGAGCCCACGTACCCTGTTTCAGGTCAGCATCATTTCGTGCGATCTGATCTCTCGGATGCAAATGCTGCAGCGGTTTTATGTCAAGGAGTGGATACCGTTGTACATCTCGCAGGCGTACCCGACCCGAATGCAGAAATTGACGAAGTGCTGCCTGCCAACATATTGGCGACAACCCATTTGATCGAAGCTGCTCGTCAGGCAAACGTCCGCCGCTTCGTCTTCGCGAGCAGCGCGCAAACCATCGAAGGATACCCCGTAGACCGGCAAATCGTTCCGGGAATGGCTGTTGCCCCGGCCAATCTCTACGGCGTCTCAAAGTGCTATGGGGAAGCCTTGTGTTCGTTTTATGCGACGCAGCACGGCATGTCCTGCGTCTCCTTGCGAATAGGGGCGTTCGAACCTGCGGACGGCCCGCCACTTGAAACCATGCGTGACCTAAGCGCGTGGCTTAGTCATCGCGATGCGACGCACCTGATTGATCGCGCAGTCCAAGCAGAGATCGACGGGAGTTTTATCGCGCACGGCATCTCTAACAATCGGTTTAAGCGACTTGATTTGACCGAAACCTGTAGAGTGCTTGGATACGCACCTCAGGATGACGCGTTTTCGACTTTTCCGATACCATTCGCCTAAAGCCGACAAATGATGACGACGCGGCAACCGTCGAGTGGGGCTCAGAGCGGTCATTCGCTGCAGCGCCGCGTTAAGTGGTTAGCCGAACGTCTGGTCTGCGGACAAAGCTGTCGTTCGCTTCGGTACCATCGATCGGTGAAATCGGCTCATCAACCGACAAAACTCGAACGGGTGTCTTTAGAGCGTCACAATCGAGATCAAATTGATTGACAGCAAAACATATATGGCAAAAGGCGCGGCATTCTTATCCGTGCCATGCTAAGTTAATGGGACATCGCTTAGTCTTCCATTTTTTCTGGCAAATGAGCCTGTACATTGAGACGAATCTTAGTTTTCGCGGCATTTTTAACTGCAAATTCAACTAGTCCACCCGTTGCTCAAAGCATGGATCCTGATGCCTCCGAGGCCGCTGCACGAGCGGCTTTGTCTGTCTTGAGTATCGCGGCCACCCCAAACGAGACGCGATGTTGATCCCATCCCCGTAGATGTCTTCTTCTGTTTTTGTGATATCGCCGATATTTACTCCTATGCGCAAGGCGATTGGCGTGTGCCTCGGCATACGATCCTGAATTTGCATGGACGCATTTACTGCACCAGCCGCGCTTGAAAACTCCATAAGCCATCCGTCCCCCATCGATTTGAGGATTGCGCCGCCATATTCCGCGAGAATGGGATCGAAGGTTTCAGAACGCAGTTTTCGCACTGCATTGACAGTGTCTGCTTCATCTTCGCCCATCATTCGCGAAAAACCCACAAAATCGGCGGCCACTATCACTGCTAGCCTACGTTCCAAAATTTATCTCCAGATCGCATAAGCTGCGGCGTGTTGTTTTGGCGCGCTGTAGTTGCATGTGCTAACGTTCACAAAAATTTATGGCCGATCTTGTTGGACTTTGCAAACCACCGGAAGGGAAACAGTTCGGCAGTCCTGTACGTTGACGAATCAACTGGCTTTTCAAGGTTCACTTTGTGTTCGATGTAGCTATTCGCTGCCATTTGGTTGAAAGACTACTATGCGTAGAGTATTGGCTGAGACTAGAAAAACTCCGTTATCAACTCATTTTAGCTTCTGCTGACAAAAACCGGGCGTTTTAGGTGGTGTCGCCGCAGTCCTATTATCGAATTTTTCGCAAATATGCCCAAGAGACAAATCCCTTCAGACCACGCGCACGTTGCAAGGATACGCGGCACCAACGGGTGCCGCCGGTCTGCTCGCAACTGTGAACTCGTAAAGCGGTTCCATTTGGAAGGCCCACTATCACGTTGAAACCTATTCCCGGTCCTGCTCGCAATTTCAGCATGTCTCCGTCTTCAACGCCAAAAACCTCGTATCGCCCAAGAGAAGCTGCAGTCGCGGATTGAGCTAAGACAATGGCGCTTAGGAAAAATACCACCAAGGGCAAGAATATTGCACTGCGCATAACGTTAACCTGCCTGTTGCCTCAACTACAATCCTAGCGTCTTTGATCATCAAGCGAAACTCCCTGACCTAAGAATGTGCACGTTTAAACCGACATTGAACTAAAATTCTTAATTATGCCGAAGGTCTAATTTGAGCTCGACAAGGTCATTCGCTGCAGTCGGCGAGAGCTTCCGCTTTGCGGACAAAGCAGCCTTTGACCGATCGTCCAGCCAACGACCGCTACGCGGACGAAGCTGCCATAAGAGTGGCTTGTTCAGATGCCCGGAGAGATGTGCGTTCCCGCCATTCAGGGCCTTGCGCGGCCGCCGCAAACTGACGGCCGATTTGATTGCGCCACGAGGTGAGTAGAGAACTTCATTCAATCGTCCGCCTGGATTGTCTGGCGATCTATTGACGCCAAGTATTCTGCAAGAGCGGAAATAGCCAAACCCATGTCATGTGATGAAGCGAATTCCTCCGGTTTATGGCTGACCCCGTCGCGGCAACGCACGAACAGCATGGCGATTGGGCACAGGTCTGCCATCGCAGATGCATCGTGTGTCGCGCCCGATGGCAAGGCCAGACCCTCCGCTCCCATACTTGTTGCTGACCGGGTGAGACGCGTGGACAAATCAACGTCACACGGCTGTGCCACCTGCGAGTAGGTTTTTTGCACCTTGATTGTGAGGTTTCGCCGCAACGCCAACTCCCGGACATAGCTATGTAGCGATCTTCCAGCATCGCAGCGTGTCTGGTCATCAGGGGAACGGAATTCGGCAGTCATCCTGACGCGGCGAGGTACCGCGTTGACGACGTTCGGCACGACGTCAAGAGCACCAACAGTCGCGCGAAGGTCTGGGGTGGTTCGCCCCAGCCGGTCAACCTCGGTGACAATGGCTGCCGCACCCACAAGCGCGTCGCGCCGCCCGGACATGGGCAGCGTGCCGGCGTGGCCAGTTTCGCCGATCACTTCGATCTGATGCCGCTCAATGCCGCAAATTGCGGTGACGAAACCAAGAGCCTCGCCTTCCTGTTCAAGCACCGGGCCCTGTTCAATGTGCGTTTCGACAAACCCGATCACGTCATTCAAGTTGCGTGCCAGGGTGCCGATCCGGTCAGGATCGAGACCGAATGCCACCATTGCTTCACTGAGCGTGATGCCTTGAGAATCCACCATGAACAACACTGAGGGATCGAATGTCCCCGCCAGCGCGCGGGAACCGATCAGGGCCGTCGGAAACCGTACGCCTTCTTCGTCGGCAAAGGCCAACACCTCAACAGAAAATGGCAACTCAATGCCGTCTGACCGGAGCTTTTCCAATGCCATGAGCGGCAGAACGACTCCCATGATCCCGTCATATGCGCCGCCTTCTCGCACCGTGTCCTGATGCGACCCCATAAGCAGCGTCTTCGATCCCAGCGGCCCCTCAATTCGGCCAATGAGGGTTCCGGCATGATCAAGCGTGACTGTCAGGCCCAGCGTTTCCATTTGCGTCTGAAGCAGGTCAATCGCCGCCCGGTGTTCCGGCGTGAAGGGCAGCCGTGTCACACCCGGACCCGGCTCAGAGCAGGTCGACAAGTCGTTCAGCAGTCTTTCGGCACGCGCACCCCAGTCAGTCAAGGACGCGCTCCTTGTCGGATGCTACGGGAACTTGTTGCGCCCATTCGGCGTAATCTCCGGAGGTGGTCTTCAGGTAGAGATGTTCCAGCGCGCCAATCGGGTCATCGGCGTGGTAGTCGATCCTCAGCGTCAACGGCGGACGATCAGGGTGGAGGATCAGCAAGGCCGCTGAAAGGAGGCCACGAAAGTCGCTGCCCGCATCATGCGCTGCTTTCAGTGCCTCCAAGAGGCGCATCTCGAAGCCCTGGACCTGTTTGGCGGCGGCTTCCGCCATGGCACTCAACACGGCTTCACTCCCCAACATGTTTCCCGAGGCTACGCCGCTGGGGAACATCAAGCTGCCTTTGACATCCTCGTTCTTATCGCCCGTAAACGCCGCCGCGTTTCCAGAAAGATCAACTGCAGCAAGTTGCCGATGTGCCCGGCCACGGTCCGCCGAAGTAATCGTTTTGACAGCTTCGGCCGCGGTAAGTCCGGACTGCATCGCGGCGAGTATGTCCTCGCCCCAGAGTGTCGAAGGAGCAGCGCCCTGGCTTGCAGACATGCCCGCTTTCAGGTTGCCTCGCAGTACCCAGCCGCCAACACAAAGCGACCCGGTAGCCGCTGCGCCGCCAATCGCACCGGTCTCGTTATCGCGGGCAAGCACAGAAAATGTCATTGCGCGCTCAAAAATGAGGCTCGAACGTTTGTCATGAAGTACAATTTATCATGAAAAATTGACCAAGGCAATTTATCATGATAAATTTTGGCTAGAAAATCCAACAGGGAGAACGAAAAATGACGCTACTTTCCTGGATCCGAAGGGGCCTGGTCGCGGCGGCTGGGGCCGCCCTTTTAGTTGGCGGTCTAGGTGGATCGGCCGGCGCGCAAACTCCGCCTGGAGTTTTGATCGTCGGGCAGATTGCCGAACCGAAATCGCTCGACCCGGCCGCAGTGACCGCGGTGAACGATTTCCGCATACTCGTGAATATTTACGAGGGCTTGACCCGCTACAAGTCAGGCACGCTGGAGGTCGAGCCGGCGCTCGCCACCGATTGGGCGATTAGCGAGGACGGCACCGAATATACCTTTACCCTGCGCGACGGTGTGACGTTCCACGACGGCACGCCTTTCAACGCCGCGGCCGTGAAGTTCAACTTCGACCGGATGCTGGACGAGAATCACCCTTACCACGACACCGGACCTTTCCCGCTGTCCTTCTTCTTCGGCGCAGTGGAATCGACCGAGGTCGTTGACGACATGACGGTGAAGTTCACACTGAACGCGCCTTATGCGCCGTTCCTGTCGAACCTCGCATATCCCACCGGCCTGATGGTGTCGCCCGCCGCCGTCGAGGCGAATGGCAAAGAGTTCGGCCGCAACCCCGTCGGCACCGGACCGTTCAAGTTCGCCGAGTGGCGTTCGAACGAAGCTGTGGTTGTCGAGCGTCATGACGACTATTGGGGCGAGGCTGCCGGTACAGACGCCGTCGTTTTCCGCCCAATTACCGACGCCAACACTCGCGTGGCCGAAATGCTGGCCGGTGGTATCGACCTGATGGTCGAAGTGCCGCCCACGTCGCTCGGCCAGTTCGCGGGCGACGGCTTCAGCGTGGCGGAACAAGCCGGGCCGCATGTCTGGTTCCTGATCCTGAACGCGAAGGAAGGCCCTTTTGCTGACAAGCGCGTTCGCCAGGCCGCAAATTACGCGATCAACAAGGAAGCGATCGTGAACGACGTGCTTGAGGGCACTGCAACTGTGGCCGCCGGTCCGACTCCGCCCGCATTTGCTTGGGCCTATAACGAAGCGCTCAATCCTTATCCGTATGATCCGGAGAAGGCCAAAGCACTGATCGCTGAAGCCGGGGCCGATGGGGCAACGCTGACCTTTTATGTCACCGAGGGTGGTTCGGGCATGCTCGACCCGGTCCCGATGGGTACCGCCATTCAGGCTGACCTCGAGGCCGTGGGATTTGACGTCAAGATCGAAACCTACGAGTGGAACACCTTCCTGGGCGAAGTGAATCCCGGATTGGAGGGCAAGGCAGACATGGCCGAGATGGCCTGGATGACCAACGACCCCGATACGCTGCCGTATCTGGCATTGCGCTCTGAGGCGTGGCCCGACAAGGGCGGTTTCAACTCGGGCTACTACGCCAATCCGAAAGTGGACGAGCTTTTGGAAGCGGCCCGCACGGCGACCGATCAGGATGAGCGCGCACGGCTTTACCGTGAAATGCAGGAGATCGTGCAGGAGGACGCACCCTGGGTCTTTGTCGCCAACTGGAAGCAGAACGCGGTGACCAATGACCGGGTCGAGAACTTTGGTCTTGAGCCATCGTTCCTGTTGCACCTGCAAGGCGTTGTGAAGAACTGAACCCGACACATCCGGGGCCGCTCTGGCGGCCCCGGGCCGAACCTCGCCGAGGGAAACGATGGGCGGCTATATCCTCAAACGACTGATCTCGGCGGTCCCGGTTCTTCTGGGCATTACGATCATTGTCTTCCTTATCATGTCGCTTATCCCGGGCGATCCGGCCACAGCGATCCTAGGTTCCTATGCCACGCCCGAAAACGTTGAAAAGCTGAACCGCGACCTCGGCCTGGATAAGCCCATGGTCCAGCGGTATTTCATCTGGCTCGGCAACATGTTGACCGGCGATTTCGGGCGGTCTTTCTCGCTCAACCGTCCGGTGATCGACGAGGTGCTCGAGCGCTTCAACGCCACCTTGATCCTTGCCGGCACGGCATTTCTACTGTGTTCTGTACTCGGCATCCTGGCGGGCGTTATCTCGGCAGCGCGCCAGTATGGGCTAGCTGACAAGGCAATCACATTCATCGTGCTCATTGGCATCTCGGTGCCGTCCTTTTTCCTCGGCATGATGATGATTTTGTTGTTCGCGGTGAACCTCCGCTGGCTGCCAGTTTCAGGCATGTATGCGATCTATGGCGGTGGAGATCTGCCCGATCTTCTCAAACATCTGACAATGCCCGCATTGGCGCTTGCAGCAGTAGCCACTGGCGTCATTGCCCGGCTCGCGCGCTCGGCGATGCTGGAAGTGCTGCGCCAGGACTTCATCCGCACCGCAAGAGCCAAAGGTGTGCCCGAGCGGCAGGTGATCATGGGGCACGCGCTGCGTGCCGCCATGGTGTCGATCATCCCGGTCCTCGGCATCCAGGCGGGCTTCGTTTTGTCGGGCGCGGTCTATATCGAGATCGTCTTCCAATGGCCGGGCGTCGGTCGAATGCTGGTCGACGCGATTCTGAAGCGGGACCTTCTGCTGGTGCAGGGCGGGGTCGTCTTCGTGGCCGCTTGCTACGTTATGTTCAACATCGCCGTGGACGTTGCGCAAAGCTTGCTTGATCCGAGGATCAAGACGTGAACCTCTTCCTAAAGCTCCTGTTCCGCAACCGCCTTGCGGCGCTGGGGGCGATTGTGCTGGGCGCGATCCTGCTTCTGGTGCTCATCACACCGCTCCTCCCCTTGCAAGACCCCGACGCAACCGCTACGGCGGACCGGTTCAAGCGCCCCTTCACCGAAGGCCACTTGCTGGGCACCGACCACCTCGGCCGCGACCTTCTGAGCCGCCTACTGCACGGCACACGCCTATCGCTCGCCATTGGTGTTGCTGCTGCCTTGATCGCCGCCACCATTGGCTCGGCCATCGGGATATTCGCGGGGTATTTCGGTGGGCGCACCGACAATATCATCATGCGCGGCGTCGATATGCTGATGGCCTTTCCTTATATCCTGCTGGCGCTGGCCATCGTAGCCGCCCTTGGTCCAGGGCTGATGAACGCGCTCATAGCGGTTGCCGCCGTCAACGTCCCCTTCTTCGCCCGGAATATTCGCGGCATCACCGTCGGCCTCGCAGGTCGGGAGTTTATCGATGCCGCGCGGCTCGCGGGCATGGGACACACGCGGATCATCCTGACAGAGCTTTTGCCCAATGTCCTGCCGGTCATCGTGATCGCCATGTCGACGACCGTGGGCTGGATGATCCTTGAGACCGCAGGCCTCAGCTTCCTTGGCCTCGGATCGCAGCCGCCACAAGCCGACCTTGGCTCGATGCTGGGTGAGGCGCGCTCCGCGATGATCTCAAACCCGCATACGTCGGTTGTTCCCGGGGTGATGATCTTCCTTATCGTCATGTCCATTAACTTGTTGGGCGACGGGGTGCGCGACGCACTTGACCCACGATTACGTTCGGGCGCCCTATCGCGCCCCAAGGCGACGACCCTTGTGGATCGACGGGGTGACATCCCAGAGAAAACCGACGACCTCTTGGCCATCCAGGATCTCGAAACCCAGTTCCATGTTGGTGACCGCATCTACCGGGCAGTGGGTGGCGTATCGCTGGCCGTGAAGCCAGGTGAATGCCTAGGCGTGATCGGCGAAAGCGGCTCGGGCAAATCCGTGACGGCGCTTTCGATCATGGGCCTCGTCGCCTCGCCCCCTGGTGTGATCACCGGGGGCGCGGTGCGGTTCCAGGGTGAAGACCTGATTGGCGCACCATACGAGACGCTCCGCCAAAAGCGCGGTGACCGGGTGGCCTATATATTCCAGGATCCGCTTTCCACCCTGCACCCGCTCTATCGCATCGGCAATCAATTGGCCGAGGCGATCCAGTCGCACCACCAGATCAGCACTGCCGAAGCCCGCGCGCGCGCCGTCCAGCTCTTGAAAGACGTGCGCATTCCCAATGCTGAAGCCCGCGTCGACAACTATCCGCATGAAATGTCCGGCGGCATGCGCCAGCGGGTTGGTATCGCGATGGCATTGGCCAATGAGCCAGATGTGATCATCGCCGACGAGCCAACGACCGCGCTGGATGTGACCGTACAAGCGCAGATCCTGTCGCTTCTGGACGATCTCCGCCGTGACCGAGGATTGGCGATCATCTTCATCACCCATGACTTTGGCGTCGTCGCACAGCTTTGTGATCGGGTGGCGGTTATGTACGCGGGTCGGATCGTCGAGGAAGGCCCAACCACGGCGGTGCTGGATGCTCCGGCGCATCCCTACACCAAGCGGCTGATCGCCTGTGTCCCCGAATTGGGCGGCGGACAGCGCGAATTGGCCGCCATCCCCGGCCTGCCGCCGGTTGTCGACAACCTGCCGAAAGGATGTGCTTTTGCGCCCCGCTGCGACAAGGCGCAGGAGAACTGCTGTGCGAGCGACGTTGCTCTCGAAGGACAAGCGCCCCGCGCCGTGCGTTGCCTCTATCCCGAGGAGGCCGTTTAATGCCCGCTCTGAAGGTCGACAACCTCGCCAAGACGTTCCCGTTGAGGAAACCGCTCTTCAGCCAGGCCCCTCCCGGCGTGCGGGCCGTGCGGCCTATGAGTTTTGAAGTGGCGCAAGGCGAGACGCTCGGTGTCGTAGGTGAATCCGGCTGCGGCAAGTCTACGCTCGCTCGGATGCTGGTGGGGCTGCTGGAGCCTTCGGAAGGTGCGATCCAAATCGAAGGTCGTGCTCTCGACAACGCAAACCCGGCGGAGTTTGGCAAGCTGATCCAATACGTCTTCCAGGACCCGCAAAGCTCGCTCAACCCGCGCAAGACCATTCGCCAGGTGATGGAAGCACCGCTCAAGCGGCTCCATGGGATGGCAACGCCTGAGCGCGACAGGCGCATCAGCGAGATTTTCACCAGCGTAAACCTGCGCGAAGAGTTCCTCGACCGCTATCCACACGAGTTTTCAGGCGGACAGGCCCAGCGGATCGGCATTGCCCGCGCGCTTGCGGCGAACCCTCGGATCATCATTCTGGACGAGCCTGTTTCGGCGCTGGACGTATCGGTTCAGGCGCAGGTGCTGAACCTTCTGGCCGATCTAAAGACAGAATTCGGACTGACCTATGTGTTCATCACACACGATCTGGCCGTAGTCGAGGCGGTGAGCGACCGGATCATCGTGCTTTACTTCGGATCGGTGGTTGAGATTGGCAGCGCAAAGCGGATCTTTGCGAACCCTCGGCACCCCTATACGGAACTTCTGGCCGACAGTGCGCCAGTTGTGGGCAAACCCCTGACGGCACCCGAGCAGAAAGGAACGGAACTGCCCGATCCCCTGAATCCGCCGCCGGGCTGCGCCTTTGCCGGTCGCTGTCCTCGAGCATCCGACATGTGCCGCACCACCGTGCCAGACCTCACATCAATGGGAGACGACCAACTTGCCGCCTGTCACCACCCGCTCGAAGACTGAACCTAAACTCAGCCGCCCCGTGCAGGTCGCCGAGGCGATCAAGAATTGGGTTGTTGAACAGGGGCTGCAAGCCGGGGACCGGCTGCCGGGTGAGGCAGAACTGATCGAACGCTTCGGCATGGCCAAGGGCACCATCCGCGAGGCGATGCGTGTGCTGGAAGCACAAGGTCTGATTAAAACCCGCACCGGTCCCGGCGGCGGCAGCTTCGTGCACGAAGTCAGCCGTCAGCGTGCAAAAGCGCTCTTGGCGAACTATTTCTACTTCAAGGATCTGACCATCGGCGACATCTACCAACTGCGTCTGACATTGGAACCGGAATTGGCGGCGGCGCTGGCGGGCCATTTGTCCGAGGATGTCTTGGAACAGCTCGAAGCAAACATTGCCGAGTACTCGGAACCCGCCAAAACACTGAGCGAAGAACGCGAACAGCATGTCGCTTCACTACGCTTCCACGCGATTCTTGCTGAACAGGCGAAGAACCCACTGTTGGGCTTTGTGATCGATTTCATGGTGAACCTGCTGGCAGACCTGACTGTATACCGCCGCCTTTATTCGCCTCCGAATATTGAGCTTTGGAAACAGGGCCGCGATCACCAACGGCAGCTCGTAATTGCCCTGCGCGATGGGGATGCGGACACTGCGCGGTCGATCATGGCTGATCACATGGAAACTGCCTGGAAATTGATGCGTCAACAGGAGGTTGAAATGGAAAGCCGTTTTATTTCCGAATAGGTGCCAATACCTTGCATTACGCCCGTAGGCGTTGATCTCTTCGCTAGTGAACCAGATCAATCCGGCACGTCCGTTTCCAAACTGATTGCGGCCACTCAAAGACAATGCAGCATCCGTTGCTTTGGGCTCGAAGCGGTCGTTCGCCGCTACTTGCTCGTGTGACTGCTTTGCGGACTTAGCGGTCATTGATTGCCAAAGGTGCGTGAAATCAAAAGTTGTGACATACTCTCAATATTCAGGGAGGATTGATTATGGCTGGCTGGCATATCGAAGGCGAGTACATGGAAACTTGCAACTGCGATTTCTTGTGCCCATGCAT
>NZ_JBXWSJ010000069.1:0-18285 GCF_059613365.1 Ruegeria sp. BHSA163 | reverse complement strand
CTTCAAGCTGACACGCAGCGCCGCTCTTGCTGAGTGGCGCAATCTTTGTGCCGAGTAAAGGACAACTCTACCGGCTAAGCTGAGACTGGTTCGAATTCTTCTGACAGCACCCTTCAAGCCATTTGTTGTGGACCGAGCCTGACCGGATCTGACGACAGGCTCTTTGCCCATTATTGCATATAGTACCGTCACCCACGTTCCGGACACGCCAGTCGTCGTTGTTACTAACGTCGTTCAGATTATTTGAGCGGAGGCCCTCGACGGCTTTGGTCTATGTTGACCAAGGAAGATTCCACGAGCGTAATCACGGTCAGGATAAGTGATGGCGAATTCCTTGATGCATTGCTTTACTGTGATAAATCTATTCTACATGGAGATGGACTACACCGAGACTGAGCGAAACCAGCTACGCTTGTGGCGGCGATGGAAGGTCACATTTGATTGGTTCAACTACACTGAACCGCTACAACGGGTGCATCAGGCCTTGTTGATACATCGCCATCCTTGGAGCACGCGCGCGCTTGCGAGATACACGAACTTGCCACAAACGACCGTTCGCCGGCAACTCGACATCTTGACCGCCGGAAAAGCGATTGAGCGTACGAAGGAAGGTGTTCAGATTATCGAACTACAAATTGCATTCAACGTCAGTTTTCACCGAGAGATTTCCGAGTTCGTTCGTGGCGGGCGTCGCATGAACGCCAAACTACTCGAAGTGTATAGAAAGAAATATGGTCCGGATTCAGCGAATTTCCAAATGCTGGAAAACCACGTGTGGTGGCCGATAATCGATGAACCAGACGCAGACTTCTAATAGACATGCTGAATTGGCTTACCAGAGGATCACTTAGCAGATGAGTGCCAGCGTCTCTTCAGAATCCTGCCGTGTCGCTTCTGCTTTTCGGAACGACCTGCAATTTGGCCGACCTGCAGGACAGTGACCAAGGTGTCAGCCCGTACTGTTCTCCGGGTCGCCGAGCAGGAATGCGTCGCCCAGTACGGTTTTTCCATCCAGACTGTGCACTTTGCCACCCACGCAATAGATGATCTCGCGGCTCGCGATCACCCTCCCCACATGGCGCCCAGTGCACAACTCAAGCGCACCCTCAGCCATCATTTCGACCGGCTCGAGCATGTCCGGATTGGTCTTGGCGATCGTCCGCGTAAAGTCCGCGCCAGGGGTTAGCACGATGGCCGTTGGCCGCATGGAGTTCACGAAAATCCCATTCTCCTGCACTTCGCGTGAGAGCGCGAGGGTCGCTCGGTCCAGCGCCGCCTTGGTGGTTCCATACGGGGTTTTCATGAAGATGAATGGCAAGAAGCACTATCTCTGGCGCGCAGTCGATCATGAAGGTGAGGTGCTCGAAGCTGTCGTCACGAAGCGTAGAAACAAAGCTGCAGCATTGAAATTCCTCAAGAAATTAATGAAGCGGCATAGTTGTGACAAAGAGATCGTTGCGGGTCGTTTTGCATCCTACAACTTGCGCCCAGGCAAGCGCTATCCGGTCGGATCGGCTCCGTTTCTGATCAGCTGCTTGGAGACATAATAGGCATGGCGATTAGACACAATTTGCAGGGTTCTTGTGGTGTTAAGTTCTGGTTGTCGTGCTTTGCGGTTACAATGAAATTGCAGTAGTTAAGCTTCTGTTTCGTGTTCATCTATTCTAAAGAAGATTGAGTAAAGAGTTGGGACTACGATCAGTGTAAGAACGGTCGCAAAACTCAAACCGCAGATGATCACCACTGCGAGTGACTCGAAAAACGGATCCCACAGCAAAGGCATTACTCCAAGAACAGTAGTAAGTACTCCCAGTGACACTGGGCGGACGCGTAGAACAGCTGAGTCGACAACAGCCTGTAGTCGAGGTTTTCCACCAGCAATCTGAGTGTCGGTTTCGTCAATAAGGACGATAGCGTTTTTGATTAGCATCCCCGTTAGAGACAAAATACCCAGTATTGCCATAAATTCGAGCGGCGTTCTGGTTGCCGCAAGCCCCCATACGACTCCAATGAGAGCCAGTGGTACTGTCATCCATATGATCAGTGGCTGACGGACTGCGTTAAACAAGAAGAAAACAACGACAATCATCGCTCCGAACCCTAGCGGCATAGTCGAAGCCAAACCGTCGTTTGCACTTTGCGAGTCCCCATACTCACCCCTCCATTCAAGAGAATACCCACTTGGCAAATTGATTGCCTCTACAAGTGGTCGGACTTGAGCGAAAAGGTCGCCTGAGAGTACTTCTGGTGCATTATCGGCTTGTGCGGTGATTGCAAGCTTGCGGTCAATGCGCCTAAGGTTCCCAGCTTCGAAAACAAGATCAAATCGGTCAACAACTTGGGATATTGGAATGTACCCTCCGGCTACATCGCTATAAACTTGGATGTTTTTTAGGTCAGTGATATTGTTTCGGTCTGCTTCGAATGGGCGCATAACTACGTCCAAGAGGTTGTCGCCTTCGCGATAAATCCCTATTGGCGCCCCTACTTGATGCCAGTAAACTGCCCTGGATATTTCCGCTTGGGTGAGACCCAGCCTACGGGCGTTTTCTGTGTCAATAACTGGTTGAATTACCTGCTTTTGTTCGCGCCAGTCGTCTTTTATCGCGATGGCACCGATTTCAGCGAATATCAGTTTTGCCTGTTCGGCGAGTTCGCGAAGCATAACGGGATCGGGTCCAGAAAATTCAGCTTCAATTTTCGATCCACCACCAGGGCCCAGTACAAACTTCCAAACTTTTGCATATGAGTCAGCGTAGGTTTGGTTGATCCAAGTCTGAATTTCCGGCTGTAATGCATCGATCTGCCGATAATCCTCCACGTCCACCAAAATTTGACCATAGGCGGGGTTCTGGTCTTCACTGACGTATACCAACATGAAGCGTAAATGCCCGCTGCCCACGGAAAGATTTGTGGAGGTGACACCTGGTAGAGTTAAGAGATGCGCTTCAATCTCTCGCATGTCCTGACTGGTTTGTTCAATGTCAGTTCCCTCTGGCAAAAAGTAGTCCACCACAAATTGCGCCCTGGTGCTGTTGGGAAAGAAACCCGGCGGTACTAACGCGAACCCTGCGATTGCAGAGAGAAAGAGCGTTACAATAAGTCCCACCGTAAGGTACCGGGATCGGATCGCATAAGCGAGGAGCGAACGATATGCACGGAGAATAGCATTCTCTGCAGGCGGTTTTTCCGAGGTTGGTTTCAGCAGCAGAGTGCAAAAATAGGGCGTTAGCCATATCGCTACCAACCACGAAAAGAGCAAGGAAATCGAAATGGTCCAGAAGAGGCTCCCGGCGTATTCTCCGGTGTCGTCCGGTGAAAAGCCAATTGGGGAAAACGCCAACAGCCCTACAACTGTTCCTCCAAGTAGCGGCCATTTGGTTTGATTTACGACAGAGATAGCAGCGTCGCTGGTGGCTTCACCGCGTTGCACGCGGACCAACGTACCTTCGACAACGACAATAGCGTTATCAACCAGCATGCCGAGCGCAATGATTAACGCGCCTAGCGAGATCCTCTGCATGTCGAGCCCCAAGAGCTGCATACCGGCAAGCGTGCCTGCGACTGTGACCAACAGAATACCTCCCATGAGTATTCCGGATCTTAACCCCATAAAAATAAGCAAGATGCCTACAACAATGATGAGCGCCAAAACCACGTTCATGACAAAGTCGTTGATCGACTCCTTTACTGAAGCAGACTGATCAGAAATTGGTAAAATCTGGATTCCGATTGGCCTTAGGTTCTCCAACTCGTTTATCCGTTGCTTCACCGCTTCGCCCATGTTCACAACGTTTCCGCCCAGGCTATTGGATATTCCAATTCCAATTGCAGGCTGACCGTCCCGAAAAAGTAGGGGGCTTGCGGGTTCAACGTAACCGCGCGACACGGTTGCGATATCTGAAAGTCGAAATGATGCACCGCTACTCGGCACAGAAACGACTAGGTCTTTGATAGCGTCAATTGAGGCGACTGCTGCGGACGGCCGTATCTCTATGCGACGCGACTGGGACTTGATGGAAGCCGCGGGCGCTACGAGGTTCTGTCCCTCCAGAACTTGCCCAATTTGCTGTGGTGAAATTCCCAGCTCAATTAACCTCGCTGGTGCATAATCCACAAAGATTGCTTCTTTCTGTTCACCGCTCAAAACCACCTTAGAAACACCTTCGACGGCAACCAATTCCCTCTGAAGTTCTTTCGCGTACTCGTGAAGCTCGGCTATTGAATAGCCATCGCCGACAATCGCGAAATACAAGGCATACACGTCGCCGAAGTCGTCGTAGACCTGGGATTGGAGTGCGTTCGGCGGTAAACTCGCTTGAGCGTCAAGTATCTTTGCGCGCAATTGTGCAAATCTAGCATGAAGCGACGGATAATCCGGCGTCGTTGGGATTGTAAATTCGACGGTTACAGTACTAAGCCCGGGTGAGGAGACTGACTTCACCTCTTCTACCCCTTGGAGCTCTTGTAGAGCATTCTCAATGACCTCGGTGACTTCTTCCGCGACTTCTTCTGCAGTGGCACCCGGATAAGGTGTTATCACCTGAGCTTGCCTTATTATGAACTCAGGATCTTCGAAACGAGGAAGTGTTAAATAAGCAAAATAGCCGGCCAACAGGATTAGAATAGTCACCAATGCCGAAATTAGGCGCTTCTCAATTGCAAATCTAGCGAGATCCATTTGTTACTCACCAACTTTTGAAATCGGGCGAACTACCATTCCATCCTGAAGTTCGCTCAAGCCTGCATTGACAACCCTGTGTCCTTCCTCAAGGCCCGATTTAACGAACACGTAGTCGTCAAATATTTCCCCCAATTCAACTGGTCGACGCTCAACGGTGTTGCTGGATCCATCCAATAGCCAGACATAAGGGGAACCGTCCGGGCTTGCCGCCAGTGCTGAAATTGGAACCACAACCTGTGTGTCGCTTTGCACGTCCGCTCTAATGATCACGCGCGCTACCATTCCTGGCAGTACAACCAAGTCTTCAGGCGGGGTTACTGATAGACGGCCACGATAGGTTTGCGTCGCTGCGTCTGCTTGTGTAGTAAACTCGACAAGGTCTGCATTCATTTCTACGCCCGGCAAGGAGTCAAACGTGACCATACTTACAACATTGTCGAAGCCTATTGACGACATTGCGATTATGTCAGCGCCGGGCAGGTCATAACTTACATCCACAGTCGAAAGATCTTGAATTAAGGCGATGGTTTCACCGGCTTGGACATTGCGGAAGTTGTCCACGTTGCGCTTGGCAATCGTCCCATCGAATGGCGCTCGAAGTGTAGTATCAGAAAGATTGTTTTTTGCCGATTGAATTTGTGTTTTAAGCCCACGGATCGCCGCTTCTGCAGCAATTATCTCTTCGGGCCTCCCACCGACTCGACCAATTGTCAGCTGCTCTTCTTGTGAGACCAGCTCGGCTTCTGCCAGACGAAAGGCAGCCTCACGTTGCTGGTACTGTGCAGTAGGGATTACACCCCTCTCCAAAAGCTGAGTTGAGCGGATGTACTCTTCCCGAGCTTGATCTCGTTTGGCTTGAGCCGCCTGAACCGCGGCTTCTAAAGCTGTAATTTCTTCAGGGCGTGCGCCTGACCTCAGCACTACTAAATTCGCCTCGGCCTCTTCTAGTTGGCTATCAAGTCTTGCCACTTCGACTTCAAAGTCTCGAGTGTCTAGCTGTGCAACAACGCCTTCTTTTACAATACTGCTGGAAGCCCTAATCGGTAATTCAATAATGCGTCCACTGACTCGAAAAGAAAGTTCCACTTCCCTCGAAGGGTAGATAATTGCAGGATAAATTCTTTCAAACGCAGATGAGGCTTCAACAACAGTGAAGACTTTTGCTGGTCTTACCGTTACGGGGGTATCTTTTGCTGCGGTCACGATGGGAAAAGCACCAAGTAAAACAGCCGCCAATGTCCCCAGGAAATTCAATTGCATACCTGTTCCCCTGCTTTTTCGAAGCTGCTCGCTTGTTGGGCACTCGCACGGGGCGCAAGAAGCTTCGTGAAAAAGAGATCGTTCGAACCAACTCTGCCCGCATCAGTAGATTTTAACAAATAAATTCGAGCCAAAATGGCTCAACATAAATATCGGTTATATAGGCACAGTTTATTGTTGTTTTACAGTTCGTAGCTAAAAGCAGGCTAAAATACCAAATTCGCTAAAGCCTGAAGTTCCAATATAGCGTCCGGCGGTTTTCGGTTTGAGTAAAACTCAATCTTAAGAACCTATAGGAATAGCGTTATTTTCTGGGAGATACTGCGCGTCTACTTGAGTAGAAGCGAGAAGTAGGAAAAACTGAGCGAGACTCGCCGCAACTTGGAGCTAAAGTGCATTGGCAATCAGAAACCAAGTTCTCAATCTTCAATCACTCTTCATATCAATGGCTGCTGTTCAGCTGGCCACTGCTGGATCGGGCACTTTGGTGCCACTCGCGTTCTCTGAGATTGGAGCTTCACAAGAAGATGCTTCGATGGCGGCGTCGGCATACTCCGCGGGATTTTTAGTCGGGTGTTTTGTCGTGGCAAGATTCATTGTTGATTTTGGCCATATCCGTGCATTCGCTTCTGGGGCGGCTGTTGCAATAGCTGTTGCCATACTATTTTCTGTTTCCACCAATACGCCATTTCTTGTCTTTTTGCGTTTCCTAACCGGTTTGGCGACTGCAGGGCTATTTTCGATCGGCGACACTTGGCTGAATGAAACCGCAGAGGAAAAGACCCGCGGGAGTGTGCTCGCAGTCTATTCGATTGTCGTAGGCATAGTGGCGGTATTCAGTCAGTTTTTGGTTTTTGTAGTACCCGGGGATATTCGAGAGGCATTCGTCTATGTCGCTTTGTTTTACTGCATTTCGATTGTTGTTATCTCTACTACTCGATCAACGCCGCCCAGCAATGACGCCCCGGTACCTATTCGGGTGCGTGGATTGTTCAAAGACGCACCAGCTGCGGCCGTGGGTGTTTTTGCTATCGGTATGGTGTCTACAACGCTGTTGAGCGTTGTTCCTTACAACGCTGCCCAGCTCGGGATAGAGATTGTAAATGTGGCCCTTATGGTCGCCTTAATCTATCTCGGGCGTGTTCTTTTTCAGTTTCCGCTTGGTCGGCTATCCGACAAGATGGATCGCCGGATAGTAATCTTGATTGCATCGGTCACCGCAACAATTGTTCTTTTTGTTATGGGGTTTTTGGTCGACGTGGAATACGACCATAGCGTCAATTCATTTGACTACAACTCAATCGGTTTCGTAATCCTTTGCATAATACTGCTGTTGCTGGGCGGAAGCTTGCTCACCCTTTATTCTTTGCTGGTAGCGCACGCGCTGGACCGAACGGTTCCGGTCTTTGTGTCTTCGGCGGCGGTGACGATGCTATTGGTTTGGACTTTAGGATCCATAACCGGTCCCCTGATCGCGAATACCGTTACCACCTACTTCGGTGACATCGCGCTTTATTGGGTGAATTTTGCTGTCATGTTGGGTTTTGCTTTGTATTTGGGAAAGAGGATATGGTCAGTCGAGCCTGTGTCTCGTGCTGAGCAAACGTCTCACACCGACGTTCTACCAACCAGTACAGAGATGGTCCCTTCTGAGAAACGTTAATGCCATGAAAAGCACGTTTTCAATTGTTTGGCTCAATTTGAATGCGACTATATCGATGGGAAAATACAATGCACGCTTAAGGTTGAAACGACGATCAAAAGACGTGGTGCATGTTAATGATCTTGGCGTTTGTCTTAGCTTAGTCAAAGAAAGTTAGTCGTGGGGGAGATGGGACGCATGCATTGGCGAAAACTCTTTGTTTTCCTGCTGCTTTTCCAAGTGGCTTGCTCAAGTATTTCGAGGTCTCCAGTAAGCGCTACTGATCTCCAGAACCCACAAGTCCCAGGCATCGAAGGTGCTCGTTATTGGGCCGATGTCGCTCCGGCCAATATTAGTGAGCTTCTCGAAACCGCTCAACGCCAGCGACAAGCATCTGGGGTTTCTTCAGATTACACACTAACACTGTCGGGGGGGGGCGAAGATGGAGCCTTCGCCGCCGGTATTCTTAACGCATGGAGCGAAGCCGGCACTCGTCCAAGGTTTATGGCAGTCACAGGGGTTTCTACAGGCGCGTTGGCGGCGCCCTTCGCCTTTCTGGGAAGCGATTATGACGATGAGCTCAAAAACCTATATGGTGGGCTGCCACCGTCCCGGATTTTCAGAGGAAGGTTCGTTACTGGGATCCTTAGCGGTGCTTCTGTGAAGAGTTCTGACCCACTAAGGCAACTTATTGAAAGCTACATTACTGACGATTTCCTTGCAAAAATTGCCAACGAACATCGTCGCGGCCGGCGCTTGTTGGTTCAATCGGTCAGTCTGGACGCACAAAGGCCGGTGCTTTGGGACTTGGGCGTCATCGCAAATAGCCAGTCACCAAATGCAAAAAAGGTGTTCAGAGACGTGCTGCTAGCCTCCGCCTCAATACCAGGCGTTTTCCCTCCCGTTCTAATCGACGTCGAAACTCAGGACGGTGTTCGGGATGAACTTCACGTTGATGGTGGTGTCTATTCTCAAACCGCTTACGTGCCCGGATGGGATATCCCGAGTAAATATGCTCGCGGTGGCAAGTTATATGCGATCCGAAACGGCAAAGTTGAGCCAGAACTTAAAGTAATAAAACCGCGGGTTTTCCATGTATCTGCACGTTCGCTTTCTACACTGATCAAAGCACAAGGCGTAGATGATCTCACGATTGCGTACAAACTAAGCCGACAGAGAGGAACCGAATACCGAGCCACTTGGATCGGTACGGATTTCGACTTTCCTCTATCTGAGCCTTTCGATCCGGAATACATGCGAGCGCTGTTTGACTACGGTTATCAGCGATTCAATTCGGGGGCACTCTGGAGCGATCAGCCTCCTAGGTAGACCAAAGGATTGTTGTCGCTTGTGGAAAACCCGATGGGCTGGCCATGAACTAATCCTCTGCCGCAATATAACTAGCTCCGTAAATTAGTGAAACTGACCGTAATCAGATACCAATCCTAACGACCAAGAAGGTAAAACAAATTCTCAAAAATTTTCTGATCGTCTTTTCTTCACTCGAAACAGTGTTCAAAAAACTCGTCTATCTCACCTGACTGCAATATATCCGCTTCTTCCTCGGTATATGAATCTGGTACTTTTCCGTTGTTTCTGTAGTTTACATATTTTTGCGCATAAATAATGATAATTCCCTGAGCCAATTCGTGGAACACTTGGCTTTCACTTTCTTCTACTTCGACACCTTGTTCCATAATTTTATAGACACAGTTTTCGGTGTCCGTCAGGATCGTTTCTTCACCTAAGAAGATGTAAGAATGTGTCTTTTCATCTGCGATTGAAGGTACACCAGCTACAGCTGGAATTACGATACAGATAGCGCTCGTGATCAAGTGTTTCACGTTGATAGCCCTTTTGTTTTACATAACGTGGATGATTGTTTTTCGGGTTAGCCAAGTTTAGCAGCAGGATCGTTTTGTTGCACCCATGTTCAATCATGCTCTACCGTCGCACCATCAATTCTGGATGCGTCTGCGTAACTTGTCAAAGGCGCAATAGTCTTGCGGAGAAGTTAGGAGTCTGTTCATGGCAGAACCGATAGTGGTGGATAGTTTTATTGCTGTGACACTGGGCATCGTTGTGTACTTTCTCGGTTCAAGGCTCACAGAGCAGTTTGAGTTTTTACGCAAGTACTCAATCCCCGAACCGGTTTCCGGGGGCTTGCTGGCCGCAGTTGTGACGCTAGGCGTGGTGACTGCGACCGGGCGAGAAGTAGTTTATGATCTGGCTTCGCGCGATTCTTTGCTGATCTATTTTTTCACCACAATTGGGCTTAATGCGAGGTTTTCGGACCTAATTAAAGGCGGACCGCTTTTGGGCCTTATGCTTGTACTGACAATTGGGTACATGTTTATCCAGAACGGAATAGGCGTTGTCGGAGCTACACTGTTTGGGTTGCCATCTCAGGCTGGTGTGATGATGGGCACAACATCTCTAATTGGTGGTCACGGTACCGCCATAGCGTGGGGCCCAGTGGTAGAAGAGCAATACGCTGTAGCGGGCGCAGCAGAACTCGGTATAGCTGCGGCGACGATCGGGTTGATCATGGCGAGCCTGATAGGTGGTCCAATCGCCAGCTATTTGATCGCCCGCGACCAACTAGAACCAAAAAATGCGAGGGAGAAAACTGCGGCCACCAATTCCAACGAAAAAGGCAGTGAGGTGGTTGCTTCAACCGATCCAACTGGTGGTCCGACGAATCCTGGAATGATGAGAGCCATTCTTTGGACGCATGTGGCAATTGTGATTGGTTACATTGCAGATGAATCGCTGGAACTGACCGGAGCAAACTTGCCACTCTTCGTGCCATGCCTTCTTTCTGGTATTTTACTTGCAAACCTAACGCCCAGAGTTTTTCCAAAGATCAAGACACCAACAGGGACTGCCTCTTTAAAACTGTTGCAAGATTTCTCTCTAGCGGTGTTTCTTTCAATGTCGCTGATGAGTATGCAACTTTGGACTTTGGCGGGTTCCGCTGGCGTTTTAGCCGTTACTATGACGCTTCAAGCTGCCGCTGCTGCTGTTTTCATCATTTTCGTTGTCTATCGAACGATGGGGAGAAACTACTTTGCTGGCGTGATGTCGGCTGGTTTCGCGGGTTTCGCTCTTGGAGCTACACCAACGGCTATCGCAAACATGACTGCAGTGACGCACAAGTATGGCCCATCTCCGCTTGCATTCATTGTGCTTCCGCTGGTTTCAGCTTTCTTTGTCGATATTGCTAATGCATTTATTATCCAA
This sequence comes from Ruegeria sp. BHSA163, assembly GCF_059613365.1. NCBI lineage: Bacteria > Pseudomonadati > Pseudomonadota > Alphaproteobacteria > Rhodobacterales > Roseobacteraceae > Ruegeria > Ruegeria sp. BHSA163. Next base: position 7,456 of record NZ_JBXWSJ010000069.1, on the reverse strand, counting down.
ATGTTCGTTTCGAACCTACCTTAGGGTCTGGCTGCATTGAGCTTCATAGCGAGAAGATTACTGTTGTTGCCAAAGCGATAACGGTGATGAGCGTCGCTGGGCACCGGTTGTATCGAGTTGCGACGCGTTGCATGCCGTCCTTTAGTGTTAGGTTTGGGCGAACCAAAAGCGCTAAAAGAGCCAAGGAAGAATGCTGGTGCCAATATTTTTTTGTCCTAAGAGAGCAATGTACTCAAGATTCTCCTTTTTGAGACGACGAGCGGCTGGACTTCTATTGCCAAATTTTAACTTATTGACGGTATGAAAGTACGTCTTCATATCGGCGTAGCGACTATATTCACGTTACTTACGTTGGTCGTAACAACAACACTTGTTGCCGTTCTTTATTTTGGCAATAGAGAACTCGCCATTCGTACTGCGAGAGAACGGATGGTTGATGCCAGAAGTCAGTCAGTCGATGAGATGCTAACCGTAATACGCGGTGCGGGAAGTGTGGTATCTTCAGCGTCCGTCTTTCTTTCAAATTTCGCGGAATATGCTGGCACACGTGCAGGTTTAGATGTGCTCTATTCTCAGATGCAAGGTAATGAGCACTACTATGGCTTGTATTTTGGTGATGAAAAGTCCGGAGATTTCTTTCAGAATATAAGCCTTCCAAAAAAATGGAAAACTTTTGGTCCAGGCGCCTTTGCCGTGCCGGAAGGAGTAGATCGCGTCCAACGAGTGATTTCCGAACAATCTGGCGCGCGCGTCGAAACTTACTTTTGGTACGACAGCGTTGCGCCGTCCACACCATTTTTCAGCGCAACCACAAAGTACGATCCTCGAACACGCCCGTGGTATCGCGGGGCGTTAGAGCAAACCGGAGTCTACGTCACTCCGCTCTACCAATTTGAGAGCACGGGGCGTCTGGGCGTAACGTTCTCAAAAACCGTAGTTGATGATGACGGTGAATTGATTGGTGTCGTTGCACTCGACATGACGATGTCGGCACTTTCGCAAATCCTGGATGACATCAGGATTGGCGATAATGGTTTGGTTTTTATGCTGGATCGCGAAGGTCGCCTACTTTCGTACACTAACACGCGTTTTGAAGGGGGGCAGGCCCGTTTCGTAAGTTCCAAGACAAACGAAACGATTGAAGGCAACAGCGAAATTATTGACAGTGTCATCAAGAATTGGCGCATAAACCAGCAAGATTTTTTTCGCCTAGTTCTAGAATCTAACGAACGAAACTATATCGCATCTGTGATGCCGATCCCTGAGATCTTCGGTGCACAACCCACACTCGGACTGATAGTGCCCGAAGATGATTTCATAGGAGGAATAAAACGAAATACGACTCAGGCCATGCAAATCGGCTTACTTGCTTTGGCTCTGGCCGTAGTGTTGACCTTTGTTATCGCTCGTCTGTTGAGCAAAAACCTTGTGCGAGTGGCAACGGAAGCGAGAAAAGTCAGCAACTTTGAACTAAATGAAAACCTGAAACTACAATCAAATATTCAGGAAGTTGCGGAACTCGAAGCAGCTGTTGCAAGTATGAAGGCTGGACTGTCGAGTTTTGGCGCGTTCGTCCCAAAGGAACTTGTGCGCTCAATACTTTCAAAAGCAGAGAGAATAAAAGTTGGGGGAGAGTCGCGCGACGTGACGTTGATGTTTGCCGACCTACAAGGATTTACACACCAAACAGAGGGCCTTGAACCCGAAGTTCTGATGCCTGCTTTGTCCGAGTATTTTGAAGCAATGGAAAAGGAGATATCCGGTAATCAGGGCACAGTGGATAAGTACATTGGAGATGCCATTATGGCTCTATGGAATGCTCCGCTCGATGATACCGATCACCCAATTCATGCCTGCAGAGCAGCTTTAGCGTGTGTGCGGGCCGAGGCGAAACTAAACTCTGAAAATGGAACGTTACCGTTACGTCCGTTGCACACACGTTTCGGCCTACACACTGGTCGCGTAGTCGTCGGCAACGTTGGGTCCCTCTCGAGATTGCAATACACTGCGCTCGGTTCTGCCGTTAATTTTGCTTCGAGGCTAGAAGGGTTGAACAAAGTTTACGGTACAAAGATTCTTGTATCGGCAGCTTTAGCTGTTCACGTTGAGAACAAGTTTCTGCTACGCGAAGTTGACTTTGTTGTGCCTGCTGGAACTAGTTTTCCTAGCCGTATCTTTGAACTGATCGCTGAAAAAGATGACGAAGGTGAGTTTCTTAAGAGCGCAGCCAAAAAACGCGAACTCGAAGAATGGAGCGCATGCTACGCCTTATATCAGTCGGGAGAATGGGGTGATGCATTGAACGCGCTAGAAAAGCATCGAGAAACCGCTTCTAACAAGCTTCTCGTGGATGTCTTTGTCGAACGGTGTGGCAGTTTTGCGTCGAAACCGCCGGGCTCTCACTGGGATGGCGTTTATCGTTTTGAGAACAAATGATGGTCTTGTCAGAAAAACTTGGCTTGAGCGGGGCAGGGCGGTTGCATAGCATTAAGGAATGACCAAACCTGCCTCTTTCTAGTATTTCAAATCTAGTCCTGAAATCATCCGCTGGGCGGTGACGCTGTACATCAGGTTTCCACTTTCGTTGCGGAATGTCGAAGATCTACTTCACGAGCGTGGTAGCGATATAACCGGTCCTCCGGAATGTGCACATAGCGAGAATATACGGTCACACCTTTATCGGCATAAATTGTATGGTCACCATTGGGCTGCCAATCAATAACGACCCTCGGCTTGCTGAATGTTTCTTCGTTCTGAGTTTTCATTTGTATTCATCTCCTTGTGTTTAGTTTCGGCCCATGCCAATCAACAGGCATTGTCCACATATTATTTTCAGACCTTGCCGACGATACGCCACGCTTCCTTGCGATTTCTCCCCCTGACCAAAACCCCGGGTTCGAGCGGTATTAGCCAGCCATGCTTTTCCAAGACCGTCAGCGCCGCCCTTGCGGCAGGGCTGGTGCGCAGGCTTCGACTTGGACCGTCCTTTTGCACGTCGCGAGTTACCACCTCGTCGTGTTCGAAGCGTTCCAGCAGCCATAAGCGTAGTGTTTCTGCATTGGCCAACTCCCGCGTCATTGTCGCCGCTGATGACAGTCTATCGGCTTCTCCGAGGTAGTAGCGAGCAAGTGCAATGCCGTCCGCCATGACCTCGGGCCCGACTTCGGGTGCTTCCAGGTCAGACCACAGCGTCATCACGGCCGCGATGCGCGCTGCCTGCTCAGGGGCTTTGGAAGCAGCGGCTGTAACAGTGGAAAGATCACCATGCGGTGCCTGCCGTTCTTCAAGTTCATCAGCGAAGGTAACCAATAGCTGCTTGGCTGCTGGGCTCAGGGGCATGAGACGTGGCTTCAAGGCTCGCGTATGCTCGTCAATTGGTAGCGGGACCATCAGGATAGAGTTCATTCGTGCCTCGTACTCCGCCTTGGCAGAGGGGTCGAATTTTGCGTCGCAGTAATACCGTTCACCTATGGTGGACTTCGGTTGGCAGGTCAGAAACCGCGCAGAGAAGCCAATATCATCCGCAAGAGCGTCGTCGCTGAAACGACGCATGACGACCGGTTGTAGTAGCAAGTGAATTGATGTTCTACGGCCATATAGCGTGGACACTCCGTCGCCCCGTCTCGTCCTTTTAATGGGTTTGCCGGACCACAGGTTGTTAAAGGCCGCGAGCGATTTCTGCTGATTTTCGCTGTTCATGGCGTAGCCGCCAAGAAACTGGCCACCTTCGTCAGAGAATATGCCAATGCTTGGTCGCCCTTGACTAAGAGCCAACCACAAACCCTCAAAGGTCGGTTCTGTCACTGTCAGTTCCGGCCTCGCGGGAGGCTGCGGCCGAGGATTGAGGTCATTGAGTTCTTCCTTGGCTAAGTCCACGCCCGTGCCGCTGGCCTTTTTCACCTTGTCCAAGGCTTGCTGATGTTTCGCCGTCCAAACCGCGACTTCGTTTTCCCAGTCGGCCATTTCGGCGACATGGTACTTAGCGGCATCTTGTTCAAACTCATTTATAGGCTTCATGAAGACATCATCGACGGTAGATTTCCGTTCTCCCGAGACGGCAACCGTCAAACAGAACAAAGAGGTCGGTGCATTGCCAGCCAGTGTTTCCACATCCGCATGTGCCTGCACTGCCAAAGACGCGCAGGCGAGAGCGGACTGAGCGGCGATCGCGACAGGTGCAAGTGTCTCGCCTTGCACCGCCTCCACAATACCTTTCAATCCGCCCAACGCATCAACCGGATATGACTCACCTTCAGGTGGCTCGCATACAAGCGGTTGCGGGCCTTCCGGCTGAAAGGGCTCGGCGCTAGATATGGCTTGTATTTTTACGACCATGATTTGCCCTCCTGAAGAACGTCGTTCCAGTCCATGCCATCGGGAGTGTTGGTGACCAAAACTTGCCAGCCCAATGCATGTGCACGTACGGCCAGCTCATGCGCAGCTTGCCGCCCGGTAGTATCACCGTCAGGCGCTATGATTAGCTTGGATGGACTGGGTGGTATGATAAGTGACCGCATGTTTGACGCTGAAAGCGCCGCCCATGCACTGAACGGGGGAGGCGAAATACCTGATTGAATCGACAGGCAGGTCTCGAGGCCCTCAGCAACTATGAGCCCATTTTCGCCTTCCAAGAGACGAACAGCTCCGCCTTTGGTGGGGCCCAGCATGACTTTTTGTGGCTCCACATCTGCTTTCTCGCCCATCTCGTCGTCGATATAAGTGAGATGAACTGCCGATCCTTCGCTGCCTTCAATTCGAGCAACTAATGCAGCGAGTAACTCCCCTGATGGATGTTCGCAAATTGTCGCATATCGAAGGTTGTGTATGTCGTGGCATTCAATGCACCGCGATAGCAAATATTGCTCTGCTGGTGTTCCTTTGAGATCATATGCACTGTTCCAAAGGTTTCGAGCGCGCTTCTGCCGGTAATCCAGTGAACTTGATTGCACTGACTTATTACCGGTATCGCAATTTTTTATTGAGCTGTCTGAATAACCATCGAAGAACCCTCGTTCACGAAGGCCTGCCATGACTTCTTCGAATGAGCATCCTGCGTGGCAATGCGCGAGGAATTTGCCGTCGTCGGCGTTAGCGACAGTGAGCGCAGGTGTGTCGGTGTTAGCGTGTGCGGGGCAATGGCAAAGACCATAGTGGCCGTACCATTTGCCAACCAAAGCTTCTGTTATTTCACGCGCGTCTGTCATAGGATCGTCCTCCGCGCAGTTTGCTCAAGCCGATTTTGAAGCCAGGAATCTATGTCGGAAGCCATCCAGCCGACTGCACGGGCTGACAGTAGGATTGGGCGCGGGAATTCACCGTTTTTCATCATCGCATAAATAGTGGACCTTGATAGCCCAGTGCGGTGTTCAACCTCTTTGCGCCGGAGGATTGTATCAGTCATGTTCAGCTCCTTTTGCTTGTTACTGTTACGCAAGAGAAGCTGGCGGAATGCGGACTAACGATATAGCCGTCTATTTTTCCGAGAAAACACCCCCATCAAGTTGTGCGTTGTCCAACTTGTCCAGTTCAGCCTGAATATTCGATGGCGGCGGACCTGGAGGGCCAAAGAAGTCTGAAAGTAGGCCAACCTTGGCTTCAACTTCCCATTCATCGTATACCCACTTTTCACCAAGTTTTTCCCGAAACACGCTTTCGATATATTTTGGGTCATCCAAGTCGTCCGGCTCAGAGTCATTGGGATTGGATGTGCCATCCAAGGTACTCATAAGTTCACTGAGTTGGGTTTTAAGGGGATCTTTGTAAACCGTTTCTTTCAGTTGAGATTGGCTGGTTGAGGCAAATGTTCCAGCCAAAGCCTCAACGCTCAGGTCAAGAGCACGCTCGCTTTTCTTTAGATTGCTTTTCTCATCGTGGTGAAGAATTTCGCCTTTATACCACCTCTCTATGATACTTCTGGGCATGCCGCTGTACAGTTTCGCATCTTTAAGCCACATCATTATGCTGTGATAAGTTCTCTGGCGCACCCATGGCTTAAGTGACTGTCTGTATCGTCCCATTTTTCCGTGTTTCTCGTCGTTGAGTAGGGCAACCTCCTGTTCCATCAACGCCGTCGCTGCCCACTTCGGGAGAGGTAAGCCGTATTCCTGAGACCGCCGAAGGACTTCATGAAGTACAAGTGGATTGCCGTCCAAGTGCAGTTGACCGAGTGCCTCAAGGATTGCGCGACGCTGGTCCCTACCGTAGAGCAAGTGCGACTTTCCAGCGGGTTCGTCGATTGTCTTGGGCGTGGAGATTTCTTCATCTGAGCTCATTTCCTATCATCCTTGTTTATCGACTGATGGCATTTCTGCTCGCAATGCTTCGGATTGAGCACCGAGGTAATTTGCCCAGTCCTCCATCATTTGACGGCGCTTTTCATAGTAGTCGGATCTGGCGTAGGCCTGTTCAGCCGCATCCCCGAGTTTATGACCCAATGCAGCTTCTGCCACCTCTCGCGGATACTCTGTTTGTTCCTGTACCCAAGTGCGGAATGATGTTCGGAACCCGTGCACGTCAGCGTCATAGCCGAGTTCTTTTACCAGTTTTGAGAGCGTCATGTCCGACAGTGTGCGCCCGCGAACGCTGGGGAAGATAAACCCCCTGCCATTATCCAGCGTTTTGGCGGCGCGCAGGATTTCAACCGCGCGTGAGGGTAATGGAACACGGTGAGGCCGCTTCTGTTTTGCCCGTTCCGCGGGGACTGTCCATGTCGCACATGTCGCCGTGTCGCCGCTTGGTGGTTCAATTTCTTCCCACTGCGCCAATCGAACTTCGGCGGACCTACTGGCGGTCAGTATCAGGAACTCCAGTGCCAGCTTTGTAGATAACCACGCTCCGGATGCATGGATGGTTTCAATGCAATCTGCCACTTGAGAGTAGAGCAAAGCCTTCCGAGGAACCGGTTTCCGTACGTCCTTTTTTAACGCCAGTGCTTCAGCCCTTGCAGGGTTCTGTGAACACAACCCTTCTGCGACGCCCCACTTGAAAACAGATGAGGTTCTGTAGATGAGTTTCTTCGCGACGCTGGGAGCCTTATTTCGAGCAGCCAAGATAGCTTGTCGGATGTCCGCGCTGGTTACCTCGTTGAGAGGCAAGTGCCCGAAACGAGGGAACATGTAGGTTTCTAAAGTTTTCAGGAATGCGGCTCGATCTTTCGGGTTCTTCCAAGTTGGCGAAAGTTCTTGATGTGTTTCTCGAGCCGCTTCAGCAAACGTCAATACCGACCTTGCGCTTCGTTTGTTTGCAAGGGGGTCTCCACCTGATCGGATCAAACGCTTGTTTTCCAATGCTTGGTCGCGTGCATTCGCAAGGCTAACTACCGGCGGGCCGCCCAATCCAAGATCGCGCCGCTTGCCGCGGATGGTCACGCGCTGAACCCAGAAGCGGCTACCATTAGGTTTCACCCATAGGAATAGGCCGGTGCCTTTTCCGTCGTAATATTTGCCCGGCTCTTTGA
>NZ_JBXWSJ010000068.1:0-18415 GCF_059613365.1 Ruegeria sp. BHSA163 | reverse complement strand
CAACCCGACAGGTCCACGATCAGACCATCGGGTGCTTCTTCCGCTACCCATGGGCTGAATTTCCCCGCCCAACGGCGCAACGCGGTCAGAAAGGCCGCTTCGCCTGGTGCATTGCGCGGGCGCGTCACAAGGTCTGCACACATGGCGTGAGCATCGCGCACCGGTTGGCCGATACGCAGACCAGCGGCCTGGGCGTCGGCGTTCAGCGAGGTGACGACCTGCATGTTCGATTGTTCGGCCACCACGGCCAAAGGCCCGGCATGCAGGCCTCGCGCGGCGCGTACCAGCCGTTCAGCCCCCAGACGGGGGAACCACAGGGAAAGTATTCGACGGTTGGGCATCGGCAAGCATTAAATGTTCCTATTTTGTTCTTATTCGAGAATCATGCCCCGAGTCCATGCCTACCCGCAGCTCAGACGTTGAATCACACCGGAGCCGCTCACGTAGACGTTCAACCTGTCGATCCGGTAATCCTGCGTTGCGATGTCATCCGGGCCAAGTACACGCGATCGTTCCGGAAGACTCGCCTGAATGCTGGAAACGGGTTGACCGACTGAATCAGCAAACGGCTCGCCCTTGCAAAAGGCCAGATCCACCGGAGCGTTTTCCGAGATGGAAGAAACATCTTCAGGAATGCTGGTGTCAGCGCAGGCTGCCAGAAGGGCCAAGATCGGGATAAAACGGTGCATTAGCGTACCTCATTCTGACGATGCCGTTTCTGCAATATCAAATAATTAGCCAATCTTCCATCAAAGCGCAGTTGAAAACGCCCGGCAATTGACGCAGGGTCGGGCAAACAGACAGGGAGAAATTCAAAATGCGTACCCGCGCCGCCGTCGCCGTTCAGGCTGGCAAACCTTTGGAAGTGATGGATGTAAACCTCGAAGGCCCCAAAGCCGGTGAGGTTTTAGTAGAGATCAAGGCTACTGGAATCTGCCATACCGACGAGTTCACCCTTTCTGGTGCCGATCCCGAAGGCCTGTTCCCGGCTATTTTGGGCCATGAGGGTGCAGGCGTTGTGGTCGAGGTCGGCGCGGGCGTGACCAGTCTGAAACCGGGTGATCACGTAATTCCGCTTTACACCCCTGAATGTCGGGAATGCGAATACTGTTTGCATCCGAAAACCAACTTGTGTCAGGCGATCCGCGAGACGCAGGGACAAGGTCTGATGCCCGATGGCACGTCGCGTTTCACGACGCTGGATGGTGATCCGATCCTGCACTACATGGGTTGCTCGACATTCTCGAACCACACTGTCCTGCCTGAAATCGCGCTTGCAAAAGTGCGCGAAGACGCGCCTTTCGACAAGATCTGTTACATCGGCTGCGGCGTGACCACTGGTATTGGCGCAGTCATCAACACAGCCAAAGTCGAAATCGGCAGCCGTGCGATTGTTTTTGGGCTGGGCGGTATCGGCCTGAATGTGATTCAAGGCCTGCGTCTGGCTGGTGCGGATCAAATCGTTGGCGTTGATCTTAACCCTGCCAAAGTTGAGATGGCCACGAAGTTCGGTATGACCGATTTCGTTAACCCAACCGAGGTTGAGGGCGATTTGGTTCCCTACCTAGTGAACCTCACCAAAGGTGGTGCGGATTATACATTCGATGCCACGGGCAATGTCGGTGTCATGCGCGATGCATTGGAATCGGCGCATAAAGGCTGGGGTGAATCGATTATAATCGGTGTTGCGCCAGCCGGGGCCGAAATTTCAACCCGCCCATTCCAATTGGTAACTGGTCGTTCTTGGCGTGGAACCGCCTTTGGCGGCGCACGTGGTCGCACCGATGTACCAAAGATCGTCGACTGGTACATGGACGGCAAGATCGAGATCGACCCGATGATCACTCACACCATGGGGTTGGATGACATCAACCATGGATTCGATCTGATGCATAAGGGCGAAAGCATCCGTTCAGTGGTCGTCTACTGACAAGATTGTTGAAAGTTAATCTGGGGGGCGATTTATTTCGCCCCTTCAGCTTGTTTATGAACTTACTTCCCCTTATTTATTTGAGGAATTGCCTTGAACACAAAGACTGCAGAACGACTTGCCGTATTAATAGATGCTGACAATATATCGGCAAAACATGCTACTGAGATTTTTGAAGAAATCGCCCGACTTGGCGAAGCCAGCCAAAGGCGGATTTATGGAGACTTTTCCGGCGGTGCGCCGCAGGGTTGGGAGGCAAACTCACTGGCCGAATATGCAGTTGTCCCGCATCAGCAATTCTCCAATACGTCCGGTAAGAATTCCAGCGACATTGCCCTTGTTATTGACGCCATGGACATCCTGCATACCGACAGGTTCAGTGGGTTTGTACTGGTGTCGTCGGACAGCGACTTTACGCGCCTCGCCAGGCGAATTCGCGAGCAGGGGTTGGATGTTTACGGAATTGGTGAGCGTAAGGCTCCAAAGGCGTTTGTAGCTGCATGTAACAGGTTCATTTATATAGAAAATATTGAAAAGCCAGAATCTGGCCCCCCTAAATCCCAAGAGGCTAGAACTGTGAAGTTAAAACAAGAGTTGAATCATGCATACCAACTAATCCGCAATATTGTTCTAAACACCAATGAAGCCGATGGTTGGGTTAGTTTATCCTTTGTAGGAAGCCAATTGGGAAAGATGTATCCGGATTTTGATTCCCGAACATACGGCTACAATAGACTTAGCGATTTGGTTCGAGCCATAGATCGCTTTGAGGAAAATAATCTCAACGGCGGCTTCAAGATCAGGTGCAAGGAAGGCTGAGACGAAATTGCAGAGTGAAATTCCGGCCTTGCTAGTTCCCCGGCCGTGTTGCCCCCGTGTCTGACCGCGGAGACCGGACTCGCAAAACAGGGGTGTTGGCCGAGGTGGTGTTACTTCGGCTTTCTCGCCAGACCACAAACACACCGGATGCGATGATGACGCTGGCGCCGACGGCGACCCAAACGTCAGGCTTTTCCCCAAAGAATGTCATACCAAATATCGTAGCCCAGATAATCTGGCTGTATTGGCTGGGTGCGACAACGCCAGCTGGCGCCGCGCGATAGGCAAGGATGATCAGGTGCTGTGCTATTACTGAAAAAACGCCAACCATGGCCATCATCCCCAAGTGCAACAGTGAAGGGGGCTGATAAACGGCGGGTTGCGCAATACTCATTACGCCAATGGCAAGCAACATGGGATAGAGGATCAAAACTGCTGATCTTTCCTCGTTCCCGATCTTGCGTACCAAAACCGAAGCAAAGGCGCTGCAAAATGCAGCGGTCAGGGCAGCGACATGGCCAATGGTGATTTCGGTCGCTCCAGGGCGCAGAACAATTAAAACTCCAATAAGGCCTACGCCGACGGCCGCCCAACGCTGAGCCCGGACCACCTCGCCTAGAATAGGGATCGATAGGACAGTAACGATCAGCGGAAACGAAAAAAGCAGCGAATAGACTTCGGCCAGCGGTAAAACGGAAAAGGCGTAAAATGCGCAGGACATGGCTGTAAGCATCAGACCCGAACGAAGCAAAACCAGCCACGGGTGACGCGGCATAAAATTTCCTGTTGTCCGATCAGTCAAGATCGATACTGCCATGGGGACAAATGAAAATAGCGTTGCGAAGAAGATGATCTGCAGCACTGAGTATGTGGCGCCCAAAACCTTGATCAGCGCGTCGTGGCTAGCAAAAACAGCGAACCCTAAAAATGCGAATCCAAGTCCCCTGAGGATTGTATTTTGAGTGCTCATGTTCGAAGCCTCGGGCGATATATCGGCGTTACAGGCGCCTGCTCTAGCAGATCGTCGGATTTTCGGCTGTCTTCGCGTTTGCTTAAACCGATTTTGTCGAGGCGTGTAGCCCCTATTTTATCGCTAACATATCAAACCCGCTATGATCTGGTGTCATCGCAGTATCGGTGGTGCGTCTTTGGGTTGTCGGGCGGATTGGACGCCGGCCTTCATCCCGACTCCGATCCGCCTGGCCAAGGCGACCCACGGTGTGGCAGTTTCCGGCGGTAGCATTTGGTTGGCGACCTCTTCGAACAGGTCTAGCCAATGGGCGAACAATTCAGGTTTCACGTCGGGCCGTTCGATATGGACCCGTTGCGGGTTACCGTCATAGCTGCGTTCGAACAGGATGGCGTTGCGCCAGAAGGCGGCGATCTTTTCCTCATGCGCGTGCCATTCGTGAACATGCTTGTTGAAAACGGGGCCCAGCATCGTGTCCTCGCGTACGCGGGCGTAAAAGGCGTGGACCTGCGCGTTGATCTGTTCAGGCGTTGCCGGGAAGCGCGGAGTCAGGATGGGTCTGGTCATAATGGTACTAATTTAGGCTCTGTACTGGGCCAATACCTGGTTTTGATGCTAGGCGACAGGAGTGGTTTTGTCGCGCGGCTCGGGTGTCAGCAGGTGCCTTAGCAAGGCCACCGGGTGGGCCCGCAGGCTGAGGCGCGTAGCCACGTAATCCTCGACCACCTGTTCACCCAGCGTCATCTGGGGTAGGTAGGCTTCGGGCTCATCCAGCGCCTCGCCCTCCAAATCCAGCGAGAACAACGGCAAAGGTTTGGCGGTTGCTATCGCCTTGGCCTGCCACAAAGCTTCGCGCCGTGTCAGGTTGCATGCGGCGAAAGCATCGGCCTCGGCCAGCCGTTCGATCACCGGCGGCCCCAGCCCGGCGCGGCGCCAGACATCGTCGACTTCGGTGTAACCGTTGCCGCGAGCTGCGGTCAGCCAACTGGCATCTTCTTCGCTTAGGCCCTTGATCTGGCGAAAACCTAGCCGCAGGGCTAGCCCGCCATGGCCGTCGGGTTCCATCACATTGTCCCAGAAACTGGCATTGATACAGACCGGGCGCACCTGAACCCCATGTTCACGCGCGTCGCGTACGATCTGGGCCGGGGCATAGAATCCCATGGGTTGAGAGTTCAGCAGCGCACAGGCGAAGATGCCGGGGTGATGGCATTTGATCCAGGCCGAGGCATAGACCAGCAGCGCAAAGCTAGCCGCATGGCTTTCGGGGAAACCATACGAGCCAAAACCTTCGATCTGTGAGAAACAGCGCTCAGCGAATTCGTCGTCATAGCCGTTGCGCTTCATGCCGCGCAGGAACAGGGCGCGGAATTCACTGACATTGCCATGTTTCTTGAAAGTCGCCAGCGAGCGGCGCAACCGGTCGGCCTGTTCCGGGGTGAAACCCGCTCCGACAATTGCGATCTGCATCGCCTGTTCCTGAAAAAGTGGTACGCCCAGCGTTTTTCCCAGCACCTCGCCCAGTGCATCTGATGGAAAACTGACCTCCTCCTCTCCGTTCCGCCGTCTTATGTAGGGGTGGACCATGTCGCCCTGAATGGGGCCAGGGCGGATTATTGCGACCTCGATCACCAGGTCGTAGAAGTTGCGGGGCCGCATCCGAGGTAGAAAATTCATCTGAGCCCGGCTTTCCACCTGAAAAACACCAACCGAGTCTGCCTTGCAGAGCATGTCATAGACTTTGGGGTCTTCGGGCGGCAGCGTAGCAAGCGTATAGCTGGTCTGGTGGTGTTGCCCGATCAGATCAAAGGCCTTGCGAATGCAGGTCAGCATTCCAAGGCTCAGCACATCGACCTTCAGGATGCCCAGCGAGTCGATATCATCCTTGTCCCAACAAATGACCGTGCGGTCCTCCATTGTGGCGTTTTCTATAGGCACAAGTTCGTCCAGACGCCCCTCAGTGATGATGAAACCACCTACATGCTGAGACAGGTGGCGGGGAAAGCCGTCGATCTCATAGACTAGCATTAGAGTCTGTTTTAGACGACGATCTTCGGGATCAAGGCCGATCTCTCGCATCCTTTCTGCCTCAAGCCCTGAGGCTGAAAAAAAGCCCCAAAGCTGTGATGAAAGCGCCGAGATTGTATCTTCGGTCAAGCCCATGGCGCGGCCGACCTCGCGGATGGCGCGTTTTCCACGGTAGTGAACGACTGTCGCACAAAGGCCCGCGCGTTCCCGGCCATAGCGATCATAGATGTGTTGGATCACTTCTTCGCGACGCTCGTGTTCGAAATCCACGTCAATATCGGGCGGTTCGTCACGGGCCTCGGATACGAAGCGTTCAAAGACCATCGTTCCCATCTCGGGGCTGACCTCGGTGATGCCGAGGCAGAAACAGACGACTGAATTGGCTGCTGACCCGCGCCCCTGACATAGGATGTTGCGCGATCTTGCGAATTTGACGATGTCACGGACGGTTAGAAAATAAGGCTCGTATTTCAGCTTGGCGATCAGGGTTAGCTCATGCGCCAGCATGTTCCTCGCTTTTTCCGACGCGCCCGCAGGATATCGCCATTTAAGCCCTTCATGCGCCAGACGGCGCAGGCGTTCGGTCGGAGTTTCTTGTTCGCTACCTTCGCTTGGATACTCATAGCGCAGCTCATCCAGAGAAAAGGTAAGCTGTTCGCTGAGGTCATGGGCCCGGGCGACAGCGCCCTCATGACCCTTGAAAATGCGCAGCATTTCGGCCTTTGACCGCAGGCGCTGTTCGCCATTGGTCAGCGCCTCGCGACCCAACTCATCCACTTTACGTCGCAGACGGATGGCAGTCAGCACATCGGCCAGCTTGCGGCGGGAACCGTGATGCATCAGTGGTGCAGCGCTTGCGAGCGTTGGTATGCCAATATCCCTTGATTCAGTCTCTAACACAGAGAAAAACATCGCATCTGCGCCGTCATAACGGGGATGCATCAACAGATGTATCCGCCCAGAAAAGTGGCGCGCCAACTGTCGCGCTCGTTTCCGCCAAATACCCGCGCCGCCCGGTGATGGAGCAACCTGTGGCCAGAGCAGTAGGTGGAGGCCGTCTGAGAACTCCAGCAAATCTGCCAGGTGCAGGGTACAGTTGCCCTTTTGGGCACGCAGACGACCCTTGGAAATAATCCGGCACAGGTTGGCCCAGCCCTGCCGATTAAGAGGCAGGGCAGTGACGGTGGGTGCGTCAGTGAAGATCAGCCGCGCCGCCGGAATCAGACGCGGCACCGCATGGATAGGGAAAGAGGGCGGTTTGGGGATGTGACCGGGACAGGGTGGTCCGATCGGAGTATTCTGCGCCTCCCACTCAACCCGCTCGCGCACTTTGCGGGCAATCTCGCGCCCTTGAGTATGGGAACGAACGATTCCGGCTACAGAATTGTCATCAGCAACCGCGATGGCAGGCAGGCCCAGGGTGACGGCACGCTCCATGTACTCCTCGGGGTGTGAAGCTCCGGTGAGGAAGGTAAAGTTCGATGTGATCGACAGTTCGGCATACATACGATTCCATATTATATTCACGTTTTGTTCTTTTTCGAGTCCTTTAAAAAAACTGGTCGCTAAATGACGAACAAATCGAGCAGTTACGTAATTCGCTGCTTTGAAAGGTATCGGGCCGTCAGATGAAAGCCGTCCAAATCGAGTGTCAATTGACGAATATCGTTAAACAGGTCGGAAGTTGCAAACGCGCTATCCCTTTTTTAGAGACTGAAACACAAACAATCCGCGACGCCTTATTTGCGGCCCTAAAGAACCGCCAAGCAGGTAGATCACGCCTAAAGTTTGACTCGATGCATCCCACGGCGCGGCCGATCCTGGTCATCGGCCGGGGGATCATCAGTGCGGCTGGAGGTCAGCGCAAGGAACACATCCTCAAGATCCGCTTCCTCGGTTCGGACATCTCGGATGCGGATATTCGCGGCACGCACAGACTCCAGAACTTGTTCTGCAGTGGTTTGGGCGCTGTGGTAGTGCAAAACGAGGCAGCCATCATCGCGCAGAGCCGGTTTAACGCCTTCCGCCGCAGGTAGAACTGTAACTGGACTGTCTGGGACGATCACCATCGTGCGGCTATCCATACGTCCCAACAAGTTCGCAGTGCTGTCCTGCGCGATTTTTTCACCGTGATTGATAATGGCGATTTCGCCGCACATTTCCTGGGCTTCTTCCAGATAATGCGTAGTTAAGATGATCGTCATCCCTTGTTCATTAAGTTTGCGGATATTTGTCCACAACATCTGGCGCAGTTCGATGTCTACACCAGCAGTGGGTTCATCAAGAACAAGTACTTTGGGGTGATGCACCAGCGCCTTTGCCAACAGCAATCGTCGCCTCATCCCACCGGAAAGCGTACGCGCATAAGCGTCGGCCTTGTCACTTAAGCCAACTAATTCAAGAATTTCATCACTATGGCGTTCAGATTTCGGTACGCCGTAAAGACCGGCCTGGACCTCCAGCGCGCCGCGAGGTGTGAAGAAGGGATCGAGGTTGAGCTCTTGCGGCATAACGCCAATCGCTGAGCGTGACTGGCGCGGGTACTGATCCTGATCAAAGCCCCAGATCGATACGCGACCCGAAGACTTTACGACCAATCCCGCAAGAATGTTAATCAGTGTCGATTTACCTGCACCGTTTGGGCCCAACAGCCCAAAGACAGATCCTTTGGGGACTGTAAGATCGATACCCTTTAGCGCCTGTTTCTCAGGCTCGCCTTTGCTGCCGCGATAGGTCTTGCACAGTCCTTCTATCCTGATTGCCGCATCGCTCATGTGGCTCTTGCCCCCAGTTTGCTCATCGCTCATAAACGCACCTAAAGCATGCCTGTTAAGGCTACAACCAATGAAGGATCACCAGCCGTGACCATCGAAGCGCCGGAAACCAAAATCGTCGAAACTTCCCAAGTTGCCTGTGATGGTGGCGAGGGCGCATTGGGCCACCCGCGCGTTTGGTTGCAAATTCCCGAAGACACTGGTTGGGTCGAATGCCCCTATTGCGACTGCAAGTACGTGTTGAAAGGCCGCGAGTCAGCCTGAATGCAAAATTCGATAGGGTGCTTTGCGCCATAATGACTGTTTCCTGACCGCGACCGTTAAAGGTCTGATCGGCTTGGCGGCCATTTTAAATAGCCGAAGATCATCAACTTAACAAAGTCTTCGCCACATTGAGCACGCCAAAGTCTTGCCGTGATTCAATGGTAAATCGACCCCATATCGATGTGAGAGAGTATGATGACTGAGGTTTCAATCCAAGGCAATCAAAGCCCCGTATTCGGCTGGTTGGGTTTTGGCGTTGCAGCCATTTCGCTTATAGCAGCGCTTTTCGTTTTCTGGGCCGGACCATTTGCGCCCCAGCAATCCACAGGCGTTTCACTAGGAGAGCTTGCGGCAGAGATCGGGAAATCCACCTTACGGGCAGCTGCAGGCATTGAACAGCCTGAACCTATCGCACCAGCACGTGATCTGGATGATTATCTTCGCACAGGCGTCTCGATGTTGGGTGCAACTGCGATTGTCTTGTCGGTCATTGGTCTGTTGCGTCACGAAAGAATTCGCCCAGCCGTCGCCGGTATCGCGATCGGAACTGGTGCGATCCTCTTTCAGTTTTTCGCGTGGGCCTTTTTAGCTTTACTGGGAACGCTCGTTATTATGGCACTTCTGAACAGTTTTTCCGACTTTTTCACCGACACTTTCTCTGGCCTGTTTGGTGGTTGACGCGCGTTCTTGACTGGCCACTTGCCCGACCCTGTGGCAGAACCATCCCTGACTAACAGGGAGAGCGTGTATGAGCAGTTTCGGAAAAGGATGTCACCTGCATCTGATCGACGGATCGGCCTTTATTTTCAGGGCATACCACGCGCTGCCGCCATTAACGCGGAAATCAGACGGATTGCCCATAGGTGCAGTATCGGGCTTCTGCAATATGCTGCAGAAATATGTCGAGGCAAATGACGGGCCAGACGCGCCGACTCATGTCGCAGTGATTTTCGACAAAGGGTCACACACATTCCGAAACGAACTTTATGATCAGTACAAGGCCAACCGAGAGGCTATGCCGGAGGATCTGCGCCCTCAGATGCCACTTACGCGCGAAGCAACGAGAGCATTCAACATCGCCTGCAAAGAGCTTGAAGGCTACGAGGCCGACGACATCATCGCGACACTGGCTGTGAAAGCCCGCGACGCCGGAGGGCGCGTAACAATTGTCAGTTCCGATAAAGACTTGATGCAGCTTGTCGGTGGCGGCGTCGAGATGTTGGATGCTATGAAGAACAAACGCATCGACCGCGATGGCGTCATTGAGAAGTTCGGAGTAGGCCCCGAACGCGTGGTTGATGTGCAAGCTCTGGCTGGAGATAGCGTCGATAACGTGCCCGGCGCACCGGGGATTGGTGTAAAGACCGCAGCTCTGTTGATAAACGAGTATGGGGACCTTGAAACGCTGTTGGACCGCGCTGAAGAGATCAAACAGCCCAAACGCCGCCAGACATTGATTGACAAGCGCGATCAGATCGAACTTTCAAAAAAGCTTGTGCAGCTGGATGAAAATACCCCATTGGATTTCACGCTAGACGAACTAGAGGTAAGGGACCCAGAGCCGGATACGTTGATGAACTTCCTGGCCGAGATGGAGTTTCGCACCTTAACTAAGCGTATTGCAGACAAACTGGGTGTTGAATCGCCGGTAATCCCAGAGTTGCCCGTTGCCGAGGCGGAGGCGCAGGCAGAAGCTATTCCGTTTGACGCATCAAAATACGAATGCGTCCGGGACACCGTCGCTTTGCAAAAGTGGATCGATCAGGCTTACGAGCGGGGCTGGGTCGCCGTGGACACTGAAACGACTGGCCTGAACGAGATGACTGCCGATCTGGTCGGAATTTCGCTGTCTGTCGAGCCAGGTGAAGCTTGCTATATCCCGCTGACCCATCGTGACGGTTCCAGTGATGACCTGTTCGGTTCCGATGCACTTGCCGACGGGCAAATTGCGATGGATCAGGCTCTAACGCTGGTAAAAACGATGTTGGAAGACCCATCCATCCTTAAGATCGGGCAGAACATGAAATATGATGCCAAGATCTTTTCACGCTATGGCGTCAATGTTGCGCCCATTGATGACACGATGTTGATGTCTTACGCGATGCATGGGGGCGAACATGGGCATGGAATGGATACCCTGTCCGAACGCTATCTGAGCCATTCGCCGATCCCTATCAAGCCATTGCTTGGATCGGGTAAGTCAGCGATCACCTTTGACAAGGTCCCGATCGACGAGGCTACAGCCTATGCCGCAGAGGACGCTGACATAACCTTGCGTCTTTGGCAGCAGTTCAAACCGCAACTGCACCAGTCTCAGGTGACAACCGTTTATGAGACGCTTGAGCGTCCGCTGGTTGCTGTACTGGCAAAAATGGAAATGTCCGGCGTCAAGGTGGACCGCGAAGTGCTGTCGCGCATGTCGAACGCCTTTGCACAAAAGATGGCGGCGCTGGAGGCCGAAATTCACGATCTTGCAGGCGAGAGTTTTAACGTCGGATCCCCGGCACAGCTGGGTGAAATCCTGTTTGACAAGATGGGACTTGAAGGCGGCAAAAAAGGGAAAACTGGAAAATACTCTACCGGAGCAGACATTCTTGAGGATCTGGCGACCGAGCATGAATTACCACGCCGCGTACTGGACTGGAGGCAGTTGTCAAAACTGAAATCGACCTATACCGACGCGCTGCAAACCCATATCAACCCAGAAACTGGGCGGGTTCACACGTCTTATTCCATAACCGGAGCAAATACAGGGCGTCTCGCATCGACTGACCCGAACCTTCAAAACATACCCGTACGCACGGAAGAGGGACGCCGCATACGCGAAGCCTTTATTGCCGAGCCGGGGAATGTATTGGTCAGTCTCGACTATAGCCAGATCGAATTGCGCATTTTAGCGCATATTGCCGATATTCAGGCTCTGAAGCAGGCGTTTTCGGATGGGCTGGATATTCACGCAATGACGGCGTCCGAGATGTTCGACGTGCCGCTTGATGAGATGACACCTGACATTCGCCGCCAGGCAAAGGCGATCAACTTTGGCGTAATCTATGGTATTTCGGGATTTGGCCTTGCGCGCAATCTTCGCATACCCCGGGCCGAGGCACAGGGATTTATCGACCGCTATTTCGAACGTTTCCCGGGGATTCGTCGGTATATGGATGAAACCATCTCATTTGCCAAAGAACATGGTTACGTACAGACGTTATTTGGGCGCAAAATTCACACACCAGAGATCAACGCAAAAGGCCCCCACGCAGGCTTTGCGCGGCGTGCCGCGATTAACGCTCCGATACAAGGAACGGCAGCCGATGTAATCCGACGCGCAATGGTAAGGATGCCGGCAGCAATTCAGGGACTGCCGGCCAAGATGCTTTTGCAGGTTCACGACGAATTGTTGTTCGAAGTGGCAGAGGACGCAGTTGAAGAAACCGTTGCCGCAGCACGAAAGGTGATGGAAGGCGCACCGGATCCTGCCGTCAAACTGGATGTAACGCTGACTGTCGATGCCGGACAGGGCGCAAATTGGGCCGAGGCACACTAGAAATCTGTGTTTATTTTTACCCTTTGGACATCCAGCCTAACGTGGTCTGAGTTACGTGGCTTGAAGGTGTATATTCTGCGCTGACCCAACCAGTGTATCCACTGGAGTCCATTAATTCGAACAAGGCTGCGAAGTCTGTTACGCCGTGACCGGGCTCTGAGCGATCCGGAGCTGCGCCAATTTGGGCGTGCGTGATCAAGTCCCTATAAGCATTCCAGACAGCGATAGCGTCCTTATGGATCATATGGGCATGAAAACTGTCATATTGCAGGCCGACATTCGGGCGGTTAACGCGATCCAAAACCTCGGCGGCCAGATCATAATTGTTCAGAAAATACCCGGGCTGCGAAACGGTGTTCAGAGGCTCTATAGTGAATTTTTGTTGCGGCGCCTGATCAGCGGCCCAGCGCAAATTTCGTACAAAGCTATCGAACGCATCGCGTCCGGATGCATAGCCTGACATGACATGAATAATCCCAGATCGCAGAGTCTCAGCGTATCTCAGGACGCGCTGAATATCTGTCCGGAACCGAGCCTCGCCGCCTGGAACAGCTGCAAAACCAGGCTGTCCACCGGTATAATTTGGTGGCGGCCCGTTTATCAACACCAGCTCTAACCCGTTGGCAAGTAGGGCGCGTCGTGTTTCTTTGGCGGCATATTCATATGGAAACAGGATTTCGACTGCGTCGAATCCTGATTGAGCGGCAGCCGCAAACCTATCAAAGTAGGGCAATTCAGCAAAAAGCAGCGAAATGTTAGCAGCAAATCTTGGCATAGACAGCCCCGGTAACAGTGAAGCGAACTTAGCGACATACCGAATTCCTTGAAAGGGCCTGAAAACGACAGATTGTCGAAAATCGACCAGATCAACGGATTGAAATCGAACACGTTCTGTTTATCGCGGCGAATCATTTTTTCGGCGCCGCGTTAGCAAAAGGTCTGACTTCATGGCGATGAGCCCCGACCCCGTTCGCGGGAACCCAGTTGGTTGGTCTGGCGTACGAAAGTCTGCTTTGTCAGGCAACAGCTTAGCTGTGGCATCCATGTTGACCTGGGCCGCGGGGTTTCCGGCGGCAGAGATCCTGTTGCAGACTTGGCCGCCTGTTGCACTGCTGGCTGCAAGGCTGGCACTGGCGGTAACTGTTATGATCCCGATTTGGGCGTTGATTGACGGCCCTAGCCGAGTTGTTGCCGCCCGTTGGGGCCATGCAATGTCTATTGGAGGATTTGGGCTTGGATGCGGAATGTATCTGATCATTCTGGCGCAAAAGCTGACTGACCCTGTCACCGTTGCAATAATAGCATCTTGCGCACCTTTGACGGCGACTTTACTGGAACTTTTTTCAGGCACACGCCGATTAAAGTGGAACTTTGCGCTGGGCGTGATTGTTTCGATTTTCGGCGGTCTGATCGCAACAAGTGCTGTAGCCCCGGCACAATTGGGGCTGGGTGCTATTTGCGCGGTTGTGTCAACAGCGTTATTTTGTTGGGCTAGTATGGCGACAGCTCGGGATTTTCCAGAGCTTAGCCAGACCGGCCGAACCACAATAACTTTTGTCGGCGGGTTATTGATGGCGTCTGCGCTTGTGTTTGTTTCGGCTTATTTCGGTTTTGATGTTTTACCTAAGACAGCTTTTGACGCACAGCAGGCCGGGATGCTGTTGATTTATGCATTGATATCAATGGGCCTTAGCCAAGTGTTTTTTATAGCATCCGTTGGAAAATTGGGTGTAGCCTTATCTTCGTTTCATATCAACATCGCGCCATTTTACGTGATGGTGATCATGGTTGTTTTGGGAGATGAGTGGAACTGGACCCGTGCCTTGGGCGCCGGCATTGTCGCGCTGGCTATTGTTTTGGCGCAAGATCGGGGTGCGCGAGCAACGGTTTAGTCTGCTGCCGGCAGTTGATCAGACGGGATCAAGTCAAAAAAAGCACCATCGGACCAAACACCAAACCAGCCTTCGTTGTGAGTGCCGACTTCGACAAGTCTGTAAAAAGTCTTGCGGTCGATGCGTGCTTCGAGATTTGCG
Source organism: Ruegeria sp. BHSA163 (assembly GCF_059613365.1). Classification (NCBI taxonomy): domain Bacteria; kingdom Pseudomonadati; phylum Pseudomonadota; class Alphaproteobacteria; order Rhodobacterales; family Roseobacteraceae; genus Ruegeria; species Ruegeria sp. BHSA163. The sequence continues at coordinate 4,053 of NZ_JBXWSJ010000068.1, read as the reverse complement.
CGAACCAGAATATATGTCGATGGTTCTTCCGTCTCCGGATCAATGACAATTCGGATAGGATGATTGCTTCCTGCCCGGGCAGTGTCGCCAACTTGGGTTACGAAAGTCAGTGTCTGCGCCTCTCCTTCGCCGTTTCTGTCGAAATCAACGGCGATAAACGGCGCGTCCTCAACAGTGATTCCCACCTTCTCGACCGGAGTGACTAGGTAATAGTCGTTGTTTTCTTTCTTAAGAATTGAAGAAAAAAGCTTAACAAGCTCGAACCTTTCGATGGGCGATCCTAAATAACTCCAAGAGCCATTTTTTGCGATCCGAATGTCCAGATCACCACAAAACGGAGGATTCCATAGGTGAACAGGCGGTAAACCGGCGATTTTGGCCGCATTTACTGATGCCACAAGACCATCAGGCGAAGGTTTCACGGGTTTTTGTCCGCTCATTGCTTTTGCCATTTCCTCACAGCGCGATACACTTCAATCATATTCGTCCACGGAAGGGAAACTCATGACCGAACCTGCCGACCTCGTAGCCGAGATCGAAGCGTTGGAAAACAAGTTGCAAGAGGCCAAGTCCTCGATCACCCGGCGCTTTATCGGGCAGGAAAGGGTCGTGGACCTTACCCTGACCGCTCTTTTGTGTGGGGGGCATGCGTTGTTAATCGGGCTGCCCGGTCTTGGCAAAACGCGACTTGTCGAAACGTTGTCGACTGTGATGGGCTTGAATGGCAACCGAATTCAGTTCACTCCAGACCTGATGCCAGCCGATATTCTGGGGTCAGAGGTTCTGGATACGGCAGAAGACGGAAGTCGACATTTCAGGTTTATTCCTGGCCCGATTTTTTGTCAGTTGCTAATGGCGGACGAGATCAACCGGGCCAGCCCAAGAACGCAATCTGCACTGTTGCAGGCAATGCAGGAACGCACAGTCACAGTCGCCGGCGAGGATCGGTCTTTAGGAGTACCATTCCATGTACTGGCTACTCAAAACCCAATTGAACAAGAAGGCACCTATCCGTTGCCCGAGGCCCAGCTGGACCGCTTCCTAGTGCAGGTTGACGTTGAATATCCGGATCGGCAAACCGAGCGAGATATCCTTTTGGCCACCACTGGGGTGGAGGAAGAAGAAGCGCATCAGATTTTCACCAAAGAAGAGCTATTGGCAGCGCAGGTCGTATTGCGGCGCATGCCTGTCGGGGAATCGGTGGTTGAATTAATTCTTGATCTTGTTCGCGCCTTTCGTCCCGAAGAGGATGGCGCGTCCGAGCGTGTGATGGAGACAGTGGCTTGGGGTCCCGGCCCACGTGCTGCACAGGCGTTGATGATGACCGTTCGCGCCCGGGCAATGTTGCAAGGTAGGTTAGCGCCCAATGCCGAGGATGTCTTGGATATGGCTCGACCGGTTCTAAGCCACAGAATGGCGCTGAACTTCGCTGCCCGAGCACGTGGTGACAGCCTTGCCAATCTAATTGAGTCAACCGCTGCCGGATTGGTACGCACCGAGGCAGCGGCGTGAATGCGGCCTTGACACTTCGCGAAAGGTCAGAGGCAGAAGCGTCCCGCTTGCCGCCTCTTTTGGCGCGAGCCGAGCATTTGGCCGGTACGGTTCTGCTGGGCGATCACGGTAGGCGTCGCGCAGGTCTGGGTGATGATTTCTGGCAGTACCGCCCGGCTCAGATCGGTGACAGCCGCAGGATGATTGATCATCGACGCTCAGCCAGAGGTGACCAGCAATTCGTGCGGGAAAGAGAATGGCAAATCGCCCAGTCGATCATGCTGTGGGTCGATCAGGGAGCGTCCATGCGGTTTGCTTCAGACAAAAACCTGCCAACCAAATCTGATCGTGCCCGATTGCTGGGGCTTTCCATTGCGATTTTGTTAGTGCGCGGCGGCGAACGAGTCGGGCTGACGGGCACTTCGTTGCCTCCGCGTCGTGGCAATGCTCAAATAATCCGATTGGCAGAAGCGCTTTCCGAGGACTCCGACGTTGATTACTCACCGCCGGAACACAAAGCTATGATCCCGCACGCCCGCGCTGTGTTCGTTTCCGACTTTCTTGGGCCAATGGCCGAGGTAGAGCTGGCCCTGACAAAGGCCGCCGATCGCGGAGTGCGCGGCCTTTTGCTGCAGGTTCTGGACCCAAATGAAGAGTCCTTCCCCTATCGTGGCCGCACGATCTTTGAAAGCGTCGGTGGGACGACACGGCATGAGACACTCAAGGCCGGAGACCTGCGCGACCGCTATTTGGAGCGTCTCGCCCGGCGAAAAGACGAGTTGACCCGGTTATGCCGCGCCACCGGTTGGCAGCTGGGTCTGCATCACACTTCTGACAGTGCGCAAGCGGCCCTGTTATGGCTTTACCGAGCTTTGGATGGGGGCCCGCGATGACCGTTTTGGCAGGGATCGGGTTTACAGCACCGTGGGTTTTGCTGGGTCTGCTAACCCTGCCGATTCTTTGGTTGGTGTTGCGCGCGGTGCCGCCTGCACCGGTGCGCAGGTTGTTTCCCGCGGTCACGTTGTTGTTGGGCCTCAAAGATGACGAAAGCGTATCCGACCGCACACCGTGGTGGTTATTACTGCTGCGGATGCTGGCCGCGGCGGCGATAATTATTGGTTTGGCGGGTCCTGTACTCAACCCGTCTCGGGATCAGGCCGGATCAGGCCCTCTTTTGTTGGTTCTGGATGCGAGCTGGGCGGGTGCAACGCGTTGGCCATCAGTCTTAGACCAAATTGATGTTCAGCTTACCGAGGCCGGCCGCGCTGGTCGGCCCGTATCGATCTTGCGGTTAACCGAACCGGAGGCTCCAGTATTTCAGGCCGCTGAGACTTGGCGCACACGCCTCCCCGGACTGGTCCCACAACCCTGGCAGCCTGGCGCAACGCAAGTCGAGCAATCCATTCAGGCTTTAGAGCAGGTGGAAGACACTTTTGATACTTTTTGGTTCAGCGATTGGTTAAATTACCCCGGTCAAGAAGAGATTTTGAAGGTATTGCAGGCAAGCGGAGGGGTGACCGTCTTTCGGCCGGCGGCACCGGTTACTGCGCTATTGCCTGCTACCTATCAAGACGGCTTGATCCAGTTGACAGCAATGCGGGCTGAACCCGGCCCGACTGCCAATATCACTGTTCTGGCGCAAGGCCGCGACCCGGCTGGTGCCATGAGAGTGCTGCATTCGGTTGAAATGGTTTTCGAAAGCGGTGAAACAAAAGCGCAGAGCGAATTGGCGCTGCCGTCAGAATTGCGAGCCAGAATAACTCGCTTTGAAATTCAGGGCCAACGCTCTGCTGGAGCGATTACGCTAACGGACGACAGCTTGCGCCGACGTGAGGTCGCTCTGATTGCCGGGACACTTAATCGCGAAGGTTTGGAGCTGTTGTCTCCGCTGCATTACCTAACCCAGGTTCTGCGCCCGACGGCGGATTTTGTGGATGGCGGGTTGCTTGAGGTTCTGCCTGCGAATCCAGATGTAATTGTATTGGCCGATGTTACGCGATTGGCTGAGCCCGAGCAGGAGGCTTTGGTCGAATGGGTCGAACAAGGCGGTTTGTTATTGCGGTTTGCCGGTCCCAGAATGGCAGCAAGCGATCTTGGTCGCGACGAAGAAGATATATTGCTGCCCGTTCGCCTGCGAAGTGGGGGCCGGTCTGTCGGCGGTGCAATGAGCTGGGGAAAGGCCAAGGGACTATCGCCCTTTCCCGAAAACTCCCCATTTTACGGATTGCAGGTGCCAAGCGACGTGAACGTGTCAACTCAAGTCATGGCGCAGCCAGACCCTAATTTGGCTGATCGAGTAATTGCGTCCTTGACGGATGGAACGCCGTTGGTCACGCGAAAAGCGCTGGGCTTGGGTCAGGTGGTTCTGTTCCACGTCACGGCGGACGCGGAATGGTCAAGCCTGCCGCTTTCGGGTCTATTTGTCGAAATGCTGGACCGGCTCGCGGTTGCATCTGCTGCAAAGTCACGACAGGTGGAACAATTGCAAGGCACGACGTGGGAACCTGTTCAGGTTTTGGACGGATTCGGATCGTTGTATGATGCAGGAAGCCTGCCGGGTGT
>NZ_JBXWSJ010000067.1:0-18805 GCF_059613365.1 Ruegeria sp. BHSA163 | reverse complement strand
GTTAATGGTCTTCCTGATGTGGTGGGTCATGATGATTGCTATGATGGTGCCAAGCGCGGCTCCCACGGTGTTGTTCTATGCTGCACTTGCAAGGAAAAACAAAAACGCGAATAAGCCATACGCTGCTGTCTCCATTTTCCTTGCCGGGTACCTGTTGGTTTGGGGTTTCTTCAGTCTCGTATCAACTGTTGTGCAGTGGTCCCTTGTTTCAATTGGGCAGATGAGCGGGATGATGGAAATCACTCAAGCGCCGCTTGCAGGAGCGCTGCTTGTGCTGGCTGGACTTTACCAAGTGTCCCCTCTCAAGCAGGCGTGTCTGCGGCATTGTCAGCATCCGGTGATTTTCTTCATGCACAATTGGAAATCAGGGGGCTGGGGGGCTCTTCGCATGGGGATGCAGAACGGGTGGTTCTGCCTTGGGTGCTGCTGGGTTCTAATGGCGCTTCTTTTCGTCGGTGGAGTGATGAACCTGCTTTGGATCGCCGCGCTCGCAATTTTCGTCGGAATAGAAAAACTCGCCACCGGGCTTCCGTGGTTGTCCATGCTTTCTGCAGTCGCGCTGATCCTCGGGGGACTGGCGCTTGCCTTGGCATGACGTTTTGAGCCCTCCGACAACGGAAGCGTACCGTGCAATCTAGTTGAGCAGGATGACGGCTTCGGGCTCGGTGCGGTCATTCGCTGAAATGCCGCGAGCGACCGCAATGCGGACAAAGCCGCCCGATGCTGGCGCAGCGAAAATCAAATCGATTGCTCGACAGTGTCACGGTATCACCCGCGACAGCGCAGCACGATTTCTCGATACCGGACGTTCAAATCATGCATATAGGCCAAAACTTAATCAGGCCGTTCGCTTCGCTCGGATATAATGTCTCAAATGCGGAGCAAGCTGCATTATGCTGCTGCGGAGACAATTGGCTTATTGCGCCACCGTACCTTTGAACGACAAGCACCCGCCCAGCCAAATATTTTGAGCGAGCGCAGTTTCCGTCACGTTTTTTCAGTGTTACCTTCGCAGTACTGCCCATATTTGGAGGAGAGGGGCAAACCTTGGAACGCAGGCTTGCCGCCATATTCGCCGCAGACGTAGTCGGTTTCAGCCGTATGATGGCCGAGGATGAGGTGGGCACCTTCGAACGTTTGACCACGGTGCGCCAAGACATCCTCACCCGTTTGATAGATGAAAAGAACGGGCGGATCGTCAAGCTTATCGGCGACGGACTGCTGGCCGAATTTGCAAGCGTTGTTGATGCCGTGGAGGCTGCGATCCAGATACAGGAGGCGGTTAAGGACAAAAACGACACCATTGATCCCCACCAGCGTATCGAATTGCGGATCGGTATCAACCTGGGAGATCTGATCATCGATGGCGACGACATTTACGGAGGCGGTGTTAACATTGCGGCGCGCCTGGAACCCCTAGCTACGCCCGGAGGCATCTGCATCTCGCGCGAGGTTTACGAACACACGCGCGGCAAAGTCAGTAAGCCATTTGAATCTGCGGGTGTCCACCGGGTCAAAAACATACCTGAGCCTCTCACGGTATTTCGGATGGCGGACCCGAATGGCTCGAAATACACTTCACTGTCTCGCTTCAAAGTTCGACGCGCTGTCACGGCGGTGGCCGTAATAGCGATTCTTTCAGGTGCCGCTTTTATATTGCGTGATGGCATAGTTGCCCTTTTCGGCGGCGCTGAAAGTGAAATTATCGCAGCAGAGGACGGGCTGCCTTCTCTCATTGTGTTGCCCTTTGAAAACCTCGGGCTGCCAGACGCGGAACGCTACATCGCAGATGGGCTCACGGACGATCTGATTACAGATTTCTCGAAAGTCGCCGGGCTGATGGTGATCGGCAGCAACACCGCGTTTTCCTATCGGGACCGGACAATCGACAGCAGGGCCATCGGTCGCGAGTTGGGGGTGGGCTATGTTCTCGAAGGCAGCGTGCGCAGAGCGGGAACTCGGCTTTTGGTCAACGCGCGGCTGACAGATGTGAGCAGCGGGCAGACAGTATGGGCCGAGCGGTTGGAGCGAGACGAAGCCGATATTTTCTCCATAGAAGCTGGCCTAATAAATGAGATCATTGATCAACTTGGTGTGGATGTGAGTGTGTCCGAAAAGGAGCGGATCGAACGCCTACCTACAACGGATCTGGAAGCATATGACTTCTTTCTCAGAGCCGAAGAAGCCGCTCGCAGCGGCTTTCGGCCCGGGCTGCGCGAAGCGTTGAGCCTCTATTCGGACGCAACCGCAATCGACCCGACTTTTGCCAGGGCATTCGCGGCACAGGCCCGCACCGAGGCATTGATCATGCGCCGTAACTATGACGATGTGCTGCCCTTTCCGGTCGCCCGGAAACGCGCCTACGAACATGCCGGTCGTGCCTTAGAAATTGATCCCGATGCGGCGATGCCTTTTGCCGTATTAAGCGAGTTGCAGACTGTGGATCGAAGGTATGAGGAAGCGATGCGCTCGGCGCAGCTTTCTGTCGAGAAGGCCCCCGGTGAAGCATCTGCTTATCTTGCGCTGAGCTTTGCGCAAACATTCTACGGCCGACATGAAGAGGCGATCGAGAATTTCGAAACGGCTCTGCGTCTCAACCCACTATTGCCGGGCTATGCACGTCAGATCGCAAGCTTGTCATATATTCTGACAGGGCGTCCCCAACGTGCCGTCGAAATCCTTGAGGAGATAAAAGGCAATTCTCAAGGTATTGAGGACTACTTTAACATCCTCGCGGCCGCCTATGGAGAGGCTGGCCAGACGCAAAAGGCGCAAGCAACTGCAGACGAGGTGGCCGAATTTGCTCCGCATACTTCGGCGCAACTCTACAAGGTCTTGTTTGCGCATTTTCGGAAGCAGGAAGAACTCGATCGGATCATTGATGCAATGTTGACTGCGGGCGTGCAGGAATGGCCCTTCGACTTTCAACCTGGCGCTCGCGAAAAGCTATCTGCCGACGCGGTTACCGCTCTGATAGACGGCAACGTATGGCAGGGAAACTTCGAAGGCCGCGGACCCGGCTTGATGCAGATTTCAGAGAACGGAAGTATGGCCTTGCGCGCATCCACATTGTTTGTCACTGGATCGGCATTTGTGAAAGACGACACATTGTGCTTACAACAACCCGGTCTTTCGCTTGGTCGCCCGGCTTGTGGCATGGTCTACAAAAATGCCGAAGAAGAGGTCGGGGCGAGCGAGCCTTACAGCTACATCAACCCGCATATTCTGTTTCACTTTAGTCCTGGCGGATGACCATCATCCGAGGTGCGCGTCAATTAGAGTAATCCTTGGCTGCCAGCGGCTTGGTCTTCTCCCAATTCGCATCCGCCTTGGCGATCACCGCTTCCCCTTCTGGGTGGTCAAGCATTTCTGCTCCGGTCGGGTCCGATATAAAGTAAAGCTTCCCATCGATGATCCGCCAGGAATTTACTGGGTCGATGTTTTCGGACGCGTTGGCCCCAAGGCCGACACCCAATGTGCAATACCCGCCATATTGCGGAGCGTATTTGGTTGGGTCAGACTTAAACAGTTCGCGGTTCTCTGCGCTGTTGAAGTGCCATGGCGTGCCAAGCCAATCATATGCGAACTCACTTGATCCCTTTACCGCACGGCTTTCGGTGAAATAGGCAACAGTATCATAACCCTTGATTGCAACATCGCCGAAAGGCCCAGTGTTGATGGGCTCATCCGCCAGCGCACTCGTGGTCATGCTTGCAAAAAACAGCCCGCTCATCAGAAGTCGAAAGTTCATTTTTTGACCTTACCTTATGTGCCTGCCTCCAAACACAGGCGGTGAAATTCCGGGCCGAAGGCATCTGGCGGGGGGCAAGTGGCTCCGTTCTGCTTCAGCAGCCCAACGATATCATAGTGTTTACGGAACATCGTTCGGATTAGAACCGAAAAGCCATCGTTATCGAGTGTCACAATATCCGCACCGTTGTCGAGCAGTAGCTCGATCATCTCGATATGACCCTCATCGGCCGCCATGAAGATGGGTGACTTTTCGGCCCTGTTGATGCGTCCATTCACGTCTGCGCCTTTGGCGAGAAGCAGCTGCGCTGTCTCAATCTTACCGCCGAAGGCAGCCGCGTGAAGTGGAGTGAAACCGCTGTGGTTACGCGCCATCACGTCAGCCCCTGCTTCGATCAGAGCCGCAGCGGTTTCGGTGTTTCCAGCCAACGCAGCAGCAATCAAGGGCGTAGCCTTGTTCGGCCCCCGCTCATCAACCGAGGTACCGCTTTCCAACAGAGCCTTAACGGTCGCTGTATCACCCTGCTTTGCAGCATCGAATAACTGACCTGCTTGAGCGGGCCCAAGTATAAAGAATGCCGTTGTAAAGATGGCAATAATCCAACGCATGGATCTACCTCCCCTGTTTGAAGTCTACAATGAGCCGCTGTTGCGCGCAACGACGGCTTATTCGCTGCGGTGTTGAAGACGGTTTCGATCGAGTGGGTTTAGTCCATGCAGCGGCCCCAGAGACAACGAGTGTTTTGTCCGCGACGGAGCGTAGTGCCTCCGAATTTCGCCGCAGCCAGCATGAATGTCCGGTCTTTAATCTTCGCCGCGACGCTCCGGTTAACGAGAAGTAATGCTGCAGCGGCGAGATTTACTGGTCGAGAAGGTCTGCTTTGGGCTCAAGGCAGTCATCTGAGTCTTTCAGTCAGATGACGGCTTAGGCACGGATAGCGGTCATTGTTGGTGGTCATTCCGAGAAATTTCGCCTGAAGGTCTGCATTTACCAGCACCAGACATTCGTTGAAATCTTCTGAACGGCAGAATTGCGGACGAAACTGCCGGTCGGATTGATCGATATGAATTCCCTTCCTAGCAATAAATAACATAGGCTCTATCATGCTGGCTTTGCCCCACTGTCGAAGGAAACAACATGTTGCGTTCAATGCTAATCCCCGCAGTTCTAATTGCACCTCATTGTCTGACTGCTGCAGAGAAAGTGTCGGCAACGAACTTCTATGTCGTCAACCAAGAGCAAATTTCCGCGGGCGAGGACGTGTTCTGGAAAGAGGACAACTATGGGACTTATACTGTTGACGAGGGACCAATCGATCCTGGTTTTGTCCGGTGCGTGGGCTCGGGTTTCGGCGGGCCCAGCGGTGTCAGCGGCGGTGGCGTCTGTGTTTTTGGTGAACAAGAGGACACGTTCACCATGAGATGGAAGGTTGTTGCCTTCGGCGTCAACAACTGGCGGATAGTTTCCTCTACCGGCAAATATTCGGGGATGACTGGAAGTGGAACGACCAAAACACGTGTGGCGTCAAAATTCCTGGCGCTACCGCACCGTATTTCTGACTGGGAAGGCGAGGTTGCTTTGCCCGCTAGGGATTGAAACTCGAACTGAAAAGGTCGGGGATGGCGCTGGTTTGTGAGGTAGGCAGAAGCCGCATTGGGCTCATACCAGACGTTGGGTAACCGCCCTGCCCCGCTCAAGCAAAGTTCTTCTGACAAGACCCTAGCTATGAGTCCTGAGACTAAGGACTTTGCGTCCAAACCTCAGACACTTTCTGGTGTGTAAATGTCGAACCCGAATGCGACTCGGTGCGCGCCACCGTAACGGCCGGCAATTTTGGCTTTAATCAGTGTTGCGACGGTTTCTCGCGCAAAACGTTGCATCGGATGCGAAATGATCATGGATAGTGTGCCATCAATCAGGGCGGCACGCGTATCGTCGAAAAGTTCGTAACCAACTGCAACGAAGTCGTCTCGTTTAGGCATCGCCCTTAGGGCTGCAATTGCGCCCGTGACACCTCCTCCTGAAATGTAGAGGCCACAGAGGCTTGGATGTTCGGTGAGCAGCGTTTCCACATGTTCGCGGGCGACAGCCGCAGATTCGTAAGTCGGAAGTGGTTCGAGAACCGAAAAGCGGGAGTTGTGTTCTCGAAAATAAGACCGGAATCCGCTTTCGTTCATTTCCTGGTTCCGAAGCCTATGACTTCCAACAAGAACCCCAATCTCTCCGGGTATCCGCACCATCTTGTCAAAAGCCCAGGCGGCAGTTCGTCCTACCTTCCAGTTGTCGAGCCCAACGAAGCTTATGTTCCCCTTCGCGGATAGTGGGCCAATTAGAGACACGATTGGAACGCCCTGCTCCAACACGGCATCGATAGAATCCGCAACAAGCGGATGCTGAGGAGCTACGATTGCTAGCGCCTCGCAACGCTCCCCCATCGAGATGATGTGATTTGCAACTTTTTCCGGCGACAGATCCTCTAAGAACTCCAGCGTTAGCTCAATCTTGTGACTGCCAAAAGTTTCTGCTGCGGAAGCGATAGCGTCACCAAGGTTTCGATAGAAGGCCCGAGAGCCTCTCTGCAGGAGCACGCCGAGGTGATGGGTGGTTCTTGTGGCTTTGACGGCGTGTTCAATCGTACCAAGGCCATAGAATCCGATTTCTTCTGCGGCGGCAAGAACACGCTCCTGCGTTGGCGAGCGAACCGATTTCGGTTGGTTTAGTACACGATTGACCGTTGAAACGGAAACGCCAGCAGCCTTTGCAAGGTCGGGAATTGTTGGTCTTTTCATCTCATTTAATCTCAAATAGATCGCGCCTCGACACGAAATGAGACGAAATTACATCTTTTGGAGAATTACTATTGATGTGAAAGATGTCAACGATGCACTCAGATGTCGTTGGCAGCGCCTGCAAGAGAGACTAGGCGTCAACGTTTTTGGGGGAGGCCAAATGCGCAATTGCGATACGAAACCGCCCGCTCTAGCAGATCGTCAATTATGTGCACCCGCTCGCGAACAATTCGGCCTAATGGCCAACATAAGAATTAGGCTGCAATCAAGAAGCCTTACAAACCGGGGAAAACGACAACAATTTCACCAAAACCTTCGCAGTAGAGGTGACCGCAGCGCTCTTCCCGTGCAACGCATGGGCGAAAGGCATCGCAGTGATCTTCGATTTAGCCCTGCGCGGCTTCTGAAACCTGATCAAGAAAGGCACCAATGACGCAACGCGTGTCGTCGCGGCCAATGGCGGTTCAGTCAACTACTTGCTGACCCAGAACTCCATCGGTCCCTTGCTAGTGTGAACTGAATGCGAGTGGTCAGCGAATGGCGCGACAAAACTGAGGGAGATCGTCGGATGATCCGACTCGCCATCGTAGGCGCGGGCTTAATGGGTGAGGACCATGCTCGTATCGTCGCGCAGAATCTTCCCATGGGGAAGCTTCAGGTCATTTGCGATATGGATAGGTCGCGCGCGCAATCTGTTGCCGACGCAACTGGAGCGGCAGATGTTTCAATCGAGCCCCAGGCGGTGATAGGCCGTTCGGATGTGGATGCCGTGATAGTGGCCTCGCCTGATTTCACTCATGCGCCGCTCACAAAGGCCTGCATAGCGGCGGGTAAGCCTGTTTTGTGCGAGAAACCCTTGTCTCAGTCTTCGGTCGAATGCCTCGATGTGATCAAAACAGAGCAGAGCGTTGGAAAACAGTATGTCATGGTGGGCTTCATGCGTCGCTACGACCAATCTTACGTCGAAATGCGGGAAGCGCTTACATCTGGCCGCCTGGGTCGCGCTCTCATGATGCACAATTTTCATCGCAATGTGGAAACGCCTGCGGCTGATTTCACTGCTGCCATGGCCATTACAAATTCTGCACCGCATGAATTCGATGTCGTGCGGCATGTTCTTGGTACTGAATTTACAAGCGTGACAGCACACCAGCCCCGGCGGTCCGACGACCGCGTCGCGCCGGTGGTGATGGTTGTGGAAACAGAAGACGGTCAACTGGTGACCATAGAAATCAACAACAACGCAGCCTACGGGTACGACGTTCGCGCGGAGCTGGTAGGTGAGGCAGGGTCTGTAACCATGAACAACGTGGCCTACACAAGGACGGACATCAAATTGGAGTCCAGGACGCGCTACGACGCCGATTGGCGCGGTCGCTATCACGAAGCTTATGTGCGACAGAACCGGGAATTTCTCCGCTTTGCTGAAACAAGCGTGTTCCCTGAAATCGCGTCGAACGCGTGGGATGGATACTGCGCGTCGGCTGTGGCCGAAGCTGGCGCCAGAGCGTTGACGACCGGCACGAAGCAGACCGTGGAAATCATATCGAAACCGGAATTGTACGATCGCCCAAAGGAGGCCGCGACATGAAACTTGGGTTTGTGTCAGACAGCCTAGGGGCAATGTCTCTGGACGGCATGCTCGACAACGCAGCGCGCTTGGGCGTTTCGGGGATCGAGGTGAATACCTGCGGCTGGTCCATGGCGCCGCACTTCGATCTGCAGGCAATGCTGAGCGATACTGGAGCCCGCAATGCATTCGAAACAGCCTTCTCGGACCGCGGGCTGGAGATCATCAGCCTGAATGCCAACGGCAATCCGCTGCACCCAACGGACCCGGCTCAGGGCGAAGGACTGAAGGACACGATACGCGTTGCAGGAGCCATGGGAATCAAGACCGTCTGCACGATGAGCGGTCTGCCCGCAGGCCATGCGAGCGACACGATGCCGAATTGGATCGTCTCTTCCTGGCCACCTGAGACGAAGGAGATTCTGCGCTACCAGTGGGAAGAGAAACTGGTCCCTTTCTGGACCGACATCGTGAGCTTGGCTCGCGAGCATGGCGTTGAGCGCATCGCGCTCGAACTTCATGGCAACCAGTGTGTCTACAACGTTCCCTCCCTGAGAAGACTGCGCGAGGCGGTCGGGCCCGTGATCGGCGCGAACCTCGACCCCTCGCATCTTTTCTGGATGGGAGCAGACCCTCTGGTCGCGGCCGAAGCTTTGGGAGATGCGATTTACCACGTCCATGCCAAGGACACGTTGTTGAATGCGCCGGTTCAGGCGACGACAAGCCTACTGGAAAACGGCTCACTAATGGACGTCCCGGCCCGCAGCTGGTCTTACATCACGCTTGGCTTCGGTCACGGCGAGGAATGGTGGCGCCAGTTTTGCATCCGGCTCAAGATGGCGGGCTACGACGGCTGGCTGTCGATTGAGCACGAGGACGTGCTCCTGAACTCACTTGAGGGACTTGAGAAATCGGTCGCACTCCTGCAGGGCGTCATGCCCGGCAAGACCGCCGACTACAAACCACAGGATATCTGAGATGGCGTTTGAACTCGCGGCCTGCGCAGAGATGCTCTGGCAAGACAAACCGATCCACTGGCGCGCGACGCGTCTGAATGAGATGGGCTTTGGCGTTGGTCTCTGGAACTGGCCGGCTTGGGACTTGGACCAACTCGAAAAAACCGGTGCGACATTCACGATCATGAACGGCTATCTCGAGGGGAGGCTCGCCGATGCCGAAGGAGCCGACATGCTGCTGAAATCGGCCCGTGATACGGCGCAGGTCGGCAAACGCCTTGGCGTGCATCGCCTCAATCTGCACGGAACTGGTCTGGGTGATCGGGGTCTGCCGATCCAGCAGATAGCGCATGTCGCGCCGGGCATGTGGCTGCGCGCCCGCGATACACTGAACCGAATCTGTGACATGGCCGCTAAAGAGGGAGTGACCTTCACACTGGAAAACCTCAATCTACGCGAACATCCCGGCTGTCCATTCAATTCGACCTCCGATGTCCTGTCGCTTGTGGCCGCGGTCGACCGTCCAGAGCTGCGGATCAACCTCGATCTTTACCACACTCAGATCGGAGAAGGGGATGTGATCCGCCACGCTAAAGCCTGTTTGCCGTGGATCGGCGAGGTGCAGGTGGCCGATAATCCCGGTCGCTGCGAGCCCGGCACAGGCGAGATGAACTGGCCCGCCATTGCGCGCGCTCTCGATGATCTGGGTTATGCCGGCCCCGTCGGGATGGAGGCCTTCGCCAAGGACAATCCGGAAGATGCTCTCGAAGCCTTCCGCGCCGCATTCACACTATAACCCTCTTTTCGGAAAGACCCCGCGATGATCAAAGTCGGACTTCTGGGCGCAGGCCGCATTGCCGGTGTACACGCCACCGCCATTTCCTCCAACCCGGGCAGCACTCTTGCTGCGGTTTCGGACTATATCCCTAAGAATGCTGAAAAGCTTGCCGCCGTATATGGCAGTACGGCGCGTACCACCGAGGAAATCATCGCGGATGACAGCATTGACGCGGTTTTGATCGCCACTTCTACGGACACGCATTCCGACCTGATCGAGGCCGCGACCGCCGCCGGTAAGGCCGTTCTCTGCGAAAAGCCTGTCGATCTCAGTCTTGAGCGGGCACGTGCCTGCAGAAAAAACACCAAGTCCTCCGGCAAACCCATCATGATTGGTTTCAATCGTCGGTTCGATCCGAATTTCAGCGCGATGAAGACGGCGCTCGATGCGGGCGAGATCGGAAAGGCAGAGCTTCTGTCGATCACCTCGTTCGATCCAGCGCCGCCGCCGGTTGCCTACATCAAAGTGTCCGGCGGTCTCTTCCGCGACATGATGATCCACGACTTCGACATGGCCAACTTCATGATGGGTCAGACCCCGGTGAGCATCATGGCCGCTGGATCCTCCATCGTGGACCCGGAGATCGGCGGTGCGGGGGACGTCGATACCGCTGCTGTGACCATGACCTATGCGGATGGGCGCATCTGCGTCATCAAGAACTCGCGGCGTGCCGTCTATGGCTACGACCAGCGTGTAGAGTTGTTGGGATCAGAGGGTCTCCTGCAAGCCCAGAACATGCTGCAAAACACCGTAGTCAAATCCACCACGGCCGGCGTGACCGCAGCAAAGCCCACTTACTTCTTTCTTGAGCGCTACATGCCGTCTTACGCTAACGAATGGGCTGCCTTCGTGGATGCTTTGGGCGACCGATCGGCGCTTCCGGTGACGCTTGATGACGGGATTAACTCGCTTGCGATGGCCGAAGCCGCAACGCAGTCTACGAAGACTGGCCAGCCAGTTAGGCTCTCAGATGTCTGACGTCGACCTCATCACAATAGGGCGCAGCTCGATGGATTTATACGGTGCGCAAATTGGCGCTTGTGTTAAGGTCGAAACGGTTGAGATACCGTCTCTCTAATTCGGTCGAGGTAGCAACAACATTATGGAGGTGTTGGCAAAATGAGCCTTTTGGAGCTCAAAAACATTACAAAGAGCTTTGGAGCCATTCATGCGCTGCAAGGCGTAGATCTTTCGATTGCTCCCGGCGAGGCCGTCGGATTAATGGGTGATAACGGTGCTGGCAAGTCGACCCTGATGAAAATAATTGCTGGTAACTTTCCTCCGACTTCCGGTGCAATAAGCATCGAAGGCCGGGGTATCGAATTCTCAAAACCCATAGACGCCCGGGAAGCGGGCATTGAAATCGTTTATCAAGACTTAGCCCTTTGCGACAACTTGACGGCCGCTGCCAACGTCTTTTTGGGGCGTGAACTCAGAAAAAAGCTTGGGCCAATTTCCATGCTGGATTATTCGGCCATGTACAGGAAGGCGGGCGAACTTTTTGGTGAGTTGAAATCCGAAACCCGCCCGCGAGACTTGGTGCGGCAGATGTCAGGCGGGCAACGTCAAGCCGTTGCGATCGCGCGCACAAGACTTAGTGATCCGAAACTTGTTTTGATGGATGAGCCAACGGCTGCCATTTCGGTGCGTCAGGTGAAAGAGGTCTTGGCGCTCATCCATCGACTGAAAGACACCGGTCACGCAGTCATCCTTGTTTCACACCGGATGCCAGATGTTTTTGACGTATGCGACAGGGTCGCGGTTCTACGTCGAGGCACAAAAGTTGCAGATAAACGTATCAGCGAAACGACCCCGGAAGAAGTTACCGGGTTAATCATCGGGGCAATCGAAGCAGCATGACCACTAATCCACCAACCGACGAAGAACTACGCCAACATCCGGGACACGGACCGGCGGACGAATTAAGCGAAATGGATCACGCGGCAATCGACGAGAGCATTACACACCGGCAAGAAGTTTCCGGATTTGGAGCAATCATAAGGACGCAGCCATTTTGGGTGTTCCTTGCGTTGATCGCACTTGCAGTCGTTATGACGTTCGTTTCCGACGCCTTTATGACGGAGCGGAACATCTTCAACATTACACGAAACATGGCATTCTTTGGGATCATGGCGCTTGGAATGTCGGCAGTTATTTGTACAGCGGGCATTGATCTCAGCGTCGGATCACTCGTCGGTCTGTCTGGGATCGTCACGGGCTTGATTATGCAGGCCGGCTTTGGGATCGGGCTCGGTTTTTTGGGCTGTATGGCTGTCGCTGCACTTGTGGGATTTGTGAATGGCGTTCTCGTCGCTTATCTGCGCATGCCACCTTTCGTCGTCACGTTAGGGATGTTGTCGATTGTCGTTTCGCTCGCACGGGTTGTCTCAAACAACCAGATGATCTGGGACTTCGGACCGGATCAGGACCTTTTTGAGTGGATCGGCGGGGGCAGTATCCTGAGCATCCCAAACGTGGTCTGGGTGCTCACTATTTTGACGGCGGTGTTCTGGTGGATCTGGCGCTACTCGACCTGGGGGCGCTGGGTGATTGCCATCGGCGGCAATGCGCATGCGGCAAAGCTTGCCGGTATTCCAGTTGAGCGGATGTTGGTCTCTGTCTACGTTGTATGTTCTCTAACCGCGGGTCTCTCGGCGTTTCTCTTTGTCGGCTACACCGGCTCGGTCACAAACGCGATGGGCTTCACGTGGGAGCTAACCGTGATCGCGGCCACCGTGATCGGCGGCGCCAATCTGATGGGCGGCATTGTTTTTGCGCTTGGAGCGCCCATTGGCGCAGCGCTTATCGAACTTATTCGAAACTCGCTGATCCTCGCCGGAATACCGGCGCTCTGGCAACAATTTTTTGTCGGATTGTTCCTCATTTTGGCAGTTCTTCTGGAACAAATCCGAAACCGCGGGGGAAAATAACCCCTAACTACTACTCTTCAACAACTCAAGGGAGGAAACTATGAAGAGATTACTTGCAACCACAATGGTCGCAGCCATTGCAATGTCAGGAATGGCGCTTGCGGATGGTCACGCAAAAACATTTGCTCTCGTTCCAAAGGCAATGAACAACCCGTTCTTCGACCTGGCCCGTGATGGATGCTACAAAGCTCAAGAGGAGCTGGACGGCGTGACCTGTGAATACATAGGGCCCGGTGAGCACACCGAACTTGAGCAAATACAAATTGTACAAGACTTGATCACCAAAGGTATTGACGGTATTGCCGTCGCCCCGTCGAACGCTCCTGCAATGGGTAAAGTTCTCAAGGACGCGGAAGCCGCCGGCATTCCAGTAATCACTTGGGACTCGGATCTTCTCCCTGAAGATGCCAGTCTACGCACTACCTATGTAGGTACCAACAATTACGACATCGGTGTGAACCTGGCAAAACTAGTTCAAGCTCGCCATCCTGACGGCGGCACAATTTGTCTTCAAACCGGCGGCGCGGCTGCAGCCAACCATAATGAACGTCTTAAAGGTGCACGCGACACACTAGCCGGTGCGGATACTGGGACACCTCCGGGAAAAGCTCTTGCCGGTGAGGGAGGCTGGACAGAAATATCTGGTTGCCCGCTCATTACCAATGACGACGGTAACGTTGCCGTTCAAGGCATGTCGGACATTCTGGCTGCAAATGACGATCTGACTGCATTCTTGTCCACTGGAGCATTTACACAGTGGTTCGATAACGCCTATCGTTCAGCCGCGGAGCCATATAAAGCAAAAATGGACTCAGGCGATTTAACTATTGTTGTAGCCGACACACTGCCGATGCAATTGGAGCAAACTAAAGACGGCCTTGGTAATGGCCTCGTGGGTCAGCGTCCGTACGAAATGGGCTATAAGGCGATGTTCATCCTCAAAGACATTGTTGATGGCAAATCCGTTGATGATCCTATCTACACCGGTCTCGACGTCTGCAACAATGACAACGTGGACACTTGCGTGAAGTAAATTGTGACGAGTGCTAGCCGTGAGCGGCGCGTTTAAAACTGCGCCGCTCAACTCATTTTTGGAGAGAACTAATGCAACATGAGGCCCTTAAGAATGGTTCAGTCGCCGTCATAACGGGTGCTGCGTCTGGTATTGGGCTAGCTACAGCCCAAGCATTGTCAAAGCGCGGGATGCACATTGTTCTGGTTGATCTGGATACTCTGCGCCTCGAAGCTGCTGCTGCAACACTTCACGGCCCATTTCTTTGCCAAGCAATGGATGTTTCTGATGCAGGTGCAATGGTTGTGCTTGCTGACCGCTGCTTTAGCGAGTTAGGCCGCGTTGATCTCTTGATGAATAACGCGGCCGACCGTGTAGCAGGCGGTACTGATGATGCGCTTGATGCATGGCATCGCACAATGGAAGTCAATTTTTGGGCGGCGGTCTATGCAGAACGTGCATTTCTACCACGCATGCTAGATCAAGGACGTCCTGGGATTATTTTGAATACAGGCTCGAAACAGGGCATCACTAACCCACCAGGCAACGTCATTTACAACGTTACAAAATCAGCTCTCAAAACGTACACAGAGCAGTTGCAGCACAAGCTCCGCAACTCCGAAGAATGTCAAGTAACTGCACACCTACTGGTTCCAGGCTTTACCATTACCGGCCCCCACAAGCCCAATCCGGGAGGGTGGAGCCCCGAACAACTTGTCGACTATATGCTCCCACGTCTTGAGCGTGGCGATTTCTACATCATTTGCCCGGATAATGAGGTGACTGAGGAATTGGATGCAAAACGGATGGCTTGGGCGGTCGGCGATCTAATCGAAAATCGGCCTCCTCTATCACGTTGGCATCCGGATTGGTGTGAGACCTTCAAAGCTCAATAAGTCGCCCGCCCACCAGACAGATCGAAAACAGAAGCCGTCGTGAAAGAGTTTTCTTCGCTGCACAACCAAGTGACCATAGCTGCAATCTCCTCGACGTCGACGAAGCGGGCACGCGGAATTTTCGACAGCATGTACTGAATGTGCTCTTCCGACATCTGGTCAAAAATCCGGGTCCGCGCCGCCGCCGGTGTCACGCAATTAACCGCGATGTTGTGATCCGCGAGTTCCTTGCCTAGCGATTTTGTTAATGCGATCACACCCGCCTTTGAAGCAGAATAGGCGCAAGCCTGCGGATTACCTTCTTTGCCTGCGACAGAGGCGATGTTGACTATCCGGCCATAGCCTTTCTCCTTCATGCCCGGCACGACCGCACGGTTCACAAGGAAGGTTCCGGTCAGATTGACTTCCATGATTTGACGCCATGCGGCGATATCATAATCTTCCACCGGCGCGTTGGGTCCAGCGATCCCGGCGCTGTTGACGACGATATCGATCCGACCCAAAGCATCGCGAGTCGCATCCCGCGCCTCGCGGACACTTTCCCAATGCGAAATGTCGCAGGCGAAAAAGGACTCCACTTCCGACTGCGCGACGTTTTCTGCATCCATGTCCCATATGGCCACCTGTGCTCCGCTGGTCCGAAAGCGCGCTGCTATGGCCTGCCCTATGCCGTTTGCTCCACCGGTTACAACGGCAACCCGCCCTTCGAGATCGTAGCTGTTCATGTCTTGCCTCTCGTCCTTTTCTGCCAACATATTCCACTTTGTCGTGACTTGCGGCCCGGATTGGCGCAGTCTCACAGTGAAGACAGGTTACGAAATGGCGCAACGCGTGCAAAGAATTGATGCGCATCAACACTATTGGGATCCGGAGCGCGGAGACTATTTTTGGATGTTGCCGGATGCGCCGATTGCACGCGTCTTCGGACCCGAGGATCTGCAACCTTTGCTGGCCGCTCATGGCTTCGCGCAAACCGTGCTGGTGCAGGCAGCCCCCACGCTCGCGGAAACGGAGTACCTTCTGAAAATCGCCGGAGAAACGGCGACCGTCGCTAAGGTCGTGGGCTGGATCGACTTTGAAGACCCAACGAAGATCTCAGCGCTGGAACGTTTTGCGGCCCACCCGAAATTTGTGGGCGTCCGCCCAATGATCCAAGATATTCCGGAGGATGACTGGATGCTCCGCCCGGATCTCGACTGGGTCTTTCGGGCCATCGAGGATCTGGACCTGACCTTCGATTGCCTTGGCTTTCCAAGGCATCTCGCAAACTTCCACCGACTGCTGTTGCGCCACGAGGGCATGCGCGCGGTGCTCGGTCATTGCCTGAAGCCTCGACTGGAACGAAGCGACAGCTTCGACACCTGGGCAGAGGGCATGCGCAAACTGGCAGAAGATACGGGCGCGTATTGTAAGGTTTCAGGCCTTGTTACCGAGGCAGAGCATGACTGGTCGGATAATGTGTTGTGTCCTTATGTACATCACGTAATCGACGTATTTGGGCCAGACAGAGTGATGTTCGGCTCCGATTGGCCGGTCTGTCTGCTACGCTGTCAGTACAGCGATTGGGTTGCGCAAGCAGCGCGCCTATCCGCACATCTGGGCGAGAAGGCGCAGGCAAAAATATTCGGCGAAACAGCAAAAGTTTTCTACAGAATAGGATGACAATGGTATGACCTTTGCAAATTATCCAAGCCTCAAGGGCAAGACAGTGATGGTCACGGGCGGCGCCTCTGGCATCGGCGCCGAGATCGTGCGAGGCTTTGCCAAACAATCGGCGAAGGTTGGATTTATCGACCTCGATGCTTATGGTAGTGCAGCACTAGCGGACGAGATCGGCGAGACGGCCACGTTTGAAATTTGTGACCTGCGCGACATCGAAGCCTTGCGTGCCGCAATTGACACGTTGCGCGACAGACTTGGGCCGATCACGGTGCTGGTCAATAACGCCGCGCGGGATGACCGGCACGACTGGAAAGACGTTACTCTGGAATATTGGGACGAACGTATGGCCACCAACCTGCGGCATATGTTTTTTGCCATTCAATCCGTGGCGCCGGATATGATCGCGGCGGGCGGCGGCGCCATCGTGAACATGGGATCCAACTCCTGGTGGGAAGCGGGGGGCGGTTTTCCCGCCTACACCACGGCAAAATCTGCCGTTCACGGCCTGACGCGCACGATGGCGCGGGATCTCGGACGGCATCGCATCCGGGTCAACACCATCGTGCCGGGTTGGATCATGACCGACCGGCAAAAAGACCTGTGGGTCACCCCGGAAGCCATCGCGAAACATGCTGACCGCCAGTGTCTGCCGGATTTGATAGACCCAGTCTACGTGGCCCGGATGGTCCTGTTTCTGGCGTCAGACGATGCCGCGATGTGCACGGCCAATAACTATATGGTCGAGGCCGGGTCGATTTAAGGGGGACAATTATGACACAAAACCCAATTGGAGCCACAAGGCTCGCCGTGACTTCTATCGGGTTCGGAGCCTCCGGCCTAGGCGATATGCCGGACACCTACGGGTACTCTGTCACCGAAGACCGCGCCCGCGCCACAGTTCGGTCGATCTTTGAAAGCCCGGTCAATCTTCTCGACACGTCGAACAACTACGGCTTCGGCCGCAGCGAGGAGCGGGTCGGTGCCGTGATCCATGAGATGGGTGGACTGCCGGACGGTTTTGTGCTCTCGACCAAGCTCGACCGCGACATGGAGACGGGCCGGTTTGACGCTGCTCGGGTGCGGCAATCCGTGGAAGAGAGCCTTAAGCGATTGTCCCTTGATCGCATTCCGCTGCTTCATCTGCATGATCCCGAACACGCGCGCGATCTGGGCGAGATCACGCGAGAGGGCGGCGCGATCGACGCGCTTTTCAAATTGAAAGAAGAGGGCATCGCGGAAGCGGTCGGGCTGGCCATGGGCCGGCTCGACATCATGGAACCGATCTTGCGAGACTATCCGTTCGATGCGCTGATCAGCCACAATCGCTGGACGTTGATCAATCGCTCCGCGGGTCGGATGTTCGATGACGCGTGCGCTCGGGGGATCGCGATACTGAATGCAGCACCCTACGCCGGCGGCGTTTTTGCCAAGGGCAGCGCAGAGATGCCGCGCGTCACCTACCAGATCGCTGACGCGCCCAAGCTCGAGCCAGTCAAGGCCGTCGAGAGGCTCTGTCGTCAGCATGGCGTATCGCCCGGGGCCGCGGCACTTCAGTTTTCGATGCAAGACGAACGTGTTGCTTCGACGATTGTCGGGGTCTCCAAGCCTGAACGGGTTAAACAGACGATCGACTGGGCATCTGAGAGTATCCCAGGCGCGTTTTGGGAAGAGTTATCGAAGCAGGCAGTGTCTTTTGAGGATCCAGAGGCGGATCGAGAGTACAAGCCTGGGTGACTTCTGTGGAAAGCTAGGTGCTGTCAGACTAACTCGAACCAGTCTCAGTTTGCCGGGGAAACCGCGAACCTATCCGGAACGGAGTTGACGCCACTCGCTAAGAGCGGCGGCGCGGGTCAGCTTGAAGGTGTCTCGGCTGGTGAGAGATCTTTCCTGGTTGAAATGGTTATAGACGGAGGAATGGACGGAAGCGAATTTCTGCAAACTTCGCATGCGCCTGAGCGTGCCCTCCTCATCATTGGCCATATGCTGGGAGTAATCTACTACGTCCAGCATCATTATCGCGGCCAACCGCCTCTGAGGGTGCTCATTCATACAGTTTGACTTTCCCGGAGCACCTACAATCATAGTCCGCTTAAAAAGAGCCCACAAATACGCATCATGGATGCTGTTTCTACAAAACAAATGATTTCGATCAGGCTGCTCTGGGCTCGTCGCGGTCATTCGGCAAAATTCCGTGAACGTCTGCCTTGCGGACAAACCTGCCATTTGCGGCAATGCGGCACCCAAAGGTTACCTGAATGTCTGCTCCGTAACAAAACAGACATTCATTTTTAAATGCTGTAAAGGGCGGATCCGGCCCTCGGCCGGCTCAATCCCTACGAAAGGTGGTGCACCTCCTGCAACCCGTATACGGGGGTTTCGATACCCTCCATCCTTGCCTTGA
>NZ_JBXWSJ010000066.1:0-19309 GCF_059613365.1 Ruegeria sp. BHSA163 | reverse complement strand
ATCTGCTGCAAAGTCACGACAGGTGGAACAATTGCAAGGCACGACGTGGGAACCTGTTCAGGTTTTGGACGGATTCGGATCGTTGTATGATGCAGGAAGCCTGCCGGGTGTAGACGGCGCACAATTGGTTGAGGGGGAAATTGGTCCCAATTTGCGACCGGGACTTTACGAGAGCGGCAAAGAAAAAGTTGCCCGCAACGTTTTATCCGAAGACAGTGTTCTTCGTCCTGCGGTATGGCCCCCTGATGTTCCAATCAAAGGTCAGGAGGTAAGCTCTGAAACTCCGATAGGCGGCTTGCTGATGAGCTTGGCGCTAATCTTGCTGACAATCGATGTATTCGCTTCACTAGCCCTGTCTGGCAGACTTTGGATAGCGCGAACCGCGGCGGTCCTTTTAGGCGGAATCTTGGTTGTTTCAGAGGCGCACGCGCAAACCCCTGAAGAAACAGATTTCGCCCTTGGCGCAACGCAGGAATTGGTTCTAGCCCATGTCCTGACCGGAAACGGGCAAGTTGACGACATCGCTTTGGCCGGAATGAGAGGATTGGCTCAAACACTCTATTTCCGTACCTCGGTTGAACCTGCAGAACCAATCGGCGTGGACTTGGAGCGCGACGAACTTGCTTTTTTTCCGCTGCTTTATTGGCCGATCACCCCGGATCAGCCGCAGCCATCAGCTGAGGCATACGCCAAGCTCAACAACTATTTAAGATCAGGAGGGATGATACTGTTTGACACGCGAGATGCCGATATCGCGGAGTTTGGAGCTTCAAGCCCCAACGGACGCAAGCTTCAGCAGCTTGCGGGACCCCTGAACATCCCGTCGTTAGAACCTGTACCGAGTGACCATGTGCTTACACGGGCTTTCTATCTGCTTCAGGATTTTCCAGGCCGATATGCGGGTAACGGTGTCTGGGTTGAAGCTGCGCCGCCAGATGCGGAACAAATCGAAGGAATGCCCTTTCGCAACCTCAATGACAATGTCACCCCGGTCGTTATCGGCGGCAACGACTGGGCCGGTGCATGGGCAGTGGACCGAAACGGTCAGTCCTTGTTGCCAGTGGGTCGGGGATATGCTGGGGAACGGCAGCGTGAACTGGCGAATAGATTTGGAGTCAATCTGGTGATGCATGTTCTGACTGGCAACTATAAGTCCGATCAGGTGCATGTGCCCGCCCTTTTGGACAGGTTGGGACAATGACCGGAACCGTAATTTTCGATCCTCTGATCCCCTGGCCCGCATTGTTGGCCGTTGCAGCAGTTGCGTTGACCGGTGTTACGCTGGCTCTGTTGCGTGGGTTGTCAGGATGGGCCTTGCGTGGATTGGCCGCCCTAATACTTGTCGCGGCTCTGTCTGGCCCGGTTTATCAAGTCGAAGATCGGTCCCCTCTGACCGATATCGTCTTGATGATCGAAGATCAAAGCGCCAGCCAAACCCTGTCTGACCGCGCGGATCAAACTATACAGACAGCAGATGAGCTCGCAGCGGAGATCGAAATCCGCGACAATACTGAGCTGCGGCGCATTCGCGTAGGTGATGGGGACGGAGACGAGGGTACCCAGATTATGGCGGCGCTGAACGCGGCTTTGGCGGAAGAGCCGCGTGCCCGAATTGCCGGAATTATCCTTGTCTCAGACGGCATTGTGCATGATGTTGATCAAGCTCCAGATTTGCCCGCACCGATGCACCTTTTGCAAACTGGACGTACAGGAGACTGGGATCGCCGTCTTATCGTGCGCAACGCCCCTGCCTTTGCCATTATCGACGAGCCGATAACTCTGACCTTGCGTGTCGAAGACAGCGGAGCGGCACCTGCTGGCGCCGGTAGCGCCCCACTTGAGATTTCGGTGGACGGATCGGAACCGGAACGTTTCAACATCCCAATTGGTGTTGATGTCGAACTGCCAGTCACGTTGCCCCACGGAGGGCGCAACGTGATTCAATTCACTGTTCCCGAAGCTGAGGGTGAGCTGACCGATCGTAATAATACTGCTCTGATCCAGATGAATGGCGTACGCGACCGTTTACGAGTGCTGCTGGTGTCGGGCGAACCTCACCCGGGCGGGCGGACTTGGCGGAACCTGCTGAAATCCGACAGTTCCGTCGATCTTGTGCATTTCACCATCCTTCGTCCTCCGGAAAAGCAGGACGGCGTGCCAGTGGATGAGTTGTCCTTGATCGCATTCCCAACGCGTGAGCTGTTTTTGGAAAAGATCAACGATTTCGACCTGATCATCTTCGACAGATATAAGCGACGCGGCATTCTACCGGCAATTTACCTTGATAATGTGACCAATTACATCAACGACGGTGGGGCGGTTCTGATCGCGGCGGGACCGGATTTTGCGACGGCCGACAGCATCTTCCGATCGCCTCTGGCACCGGTTTTACCGGCGCAGCCTACAGCACGAGTTATCGAGGAGCGGTTTGTCCCGATGGTAACCGAAACGGGTGATCGTCATCCTGTAACGTCGGACCTGGGTGAATCCGATGACTGGGGCGCTTGGTTGAGGCAGATCGATGTAAGCCACCGTTCAGGCGAGCTGCTGATGACAGGTATCGAAGATCGCCCATTGTTGGTTCTGGATCGCGTAGGCGAAGGGCGCGTTGCGCTATTGGCATCTGATCATGCATGGCTATGGAGTCGAGGATTCGAAGGTGGTGGTCCGCAACTGGAACTTTTGCGGAGGCTGGCTCATTGGATGATGAAAGAACCGGAACTTGAAGAAGAAGCGCTCTGGGCCGAAGCCAATGGTCAGTCCATGCGCATAATTCGTCAAACACTGAGTGAAGAGGTCGGCGCGGTGACTGTAACCCGCCCTAATGGCGAGACGCTTGAGATCGAACTGGAGGAAGTGTCTCCGGGAAGATTTGAAGCGTTGTATTTCGGCCCCGAGATTGGCCTGTACCGTCTTAAGGAAGGTGATCATTCGGCAGTGATTGGCCTTGGTCCTGCCGCGCCCAAGGAGTTCGAGCGAACCATCGCGACTGACGAAGTTTTGAGTCCCATTTTGGCCAGCTTGCGCGGCGGTGCAATCAGGGTCGAAGAAGGTCTACCCGTCATCCGCAATGTCCGTCTCGGCCGCCCAGCAGCGGGTCGCGGATGGATCGGTCTGACCCCGCGCGATGCCTATGAAACTCGCGACGTCACCCAAGCTGGATTGTTGCCACCGTGGTTGGTCTTGCTGATGACGGGTGGATTCTTGTTGGCAGGATGGTTGCGCGAGGGTCGTCGTTAAGTTGAAAAAAGCGGCTTAAACACTTTTTCACAGTCTGATCGGATGCTGTGTTCGGAATATTCCGGGACAGGTGAATAATGGGTCTTGCTGAAAAACTCGCAAAAGAACGGCGTGCACGTTTGGCCGCAGAACGTTTGCTGCACCTCAAAGAGGCTGAGCTTTCGGCCGCCAACCGCAAGCTGGGTCGTCGCGCTATGGCATTGTCCCGGCAAATCGATGAAACACAGGCAGAGGTGGAAAATGTCCGGGGTGAAAATGAAAAGGTCAAATCTGACCTGACAGTTGCAAACGCCAAGATAGAGGTCGCCGAACGTCGATTGTGGCATTCAATCCAGACCATTCAAGACGGCTTTGCCTTTTTTGACGGGGACAGCCGTTTGATCAGCGCCAATGCCGCGTATTTGAGCGTATTCCAGGGGTTGGATGAAGTAAGATCCGGAATTTCATATCACCGAATTCTTGAAATTCTGACCGATGAAGGGATCGTGGATATTGGGCAGGAGGTTGCAGCGGACTGGCAGGCCAGGATGCAGCGTCGATGGGCGCGTCCGAATCCCGAACCAATGGTGATTCAGCTGTGGAATGGACAATTTGTTCGGGTCATTGATCAGCGCGGGCATGGAGGCGACGTAGTCAGTCTTGCACTTAACATCACTTCGTCAGTCCGGAATGAGGCCGAACTGCGCACAGCCCGTGAAAAGGCCGAGGCCGCAAACCGAGCGAAATCTGTGTTTTTAGCCAATATGAGCCATGAAATACGAACACCGATGAACGGCATCGTTGGCATGAGCGAATTGCTAACAGAAACGCCGCTGAACGAGGAACAAAAGCTTTACGTGAACACGATCCGAAACTCGGGTGAAGCGCTATTGTCCATAATCAACGATGTACTTGATTATTCGAAAATCGAGGCGGAAAAATTAGCACTATATCAAGAACCTTTCGATCTGGAGCGCTGCATTCTCGAGGTGTCGATGTTGCTGCAGCCAAGCGTTCGTGAAAAAGGGCTCACGTTGCTTGTAGACTATGACCTGTTCCTGCCGACGCTGTTTGTCGGAGATTTAGGGCGTGTGCGGCAAATTCTGACCAACCTCATTGGCAATGCGGTCAAATTTACCTCGGAAGGTCACGTGCTAATCCGAGTGACTGGTGTACCAAACTTTGAAACGCAAAGTTGCGATGTTCATGTGGCAGTCGAGGACACCGGGATCGGCATCGAACCCGGCAAAATCCCACATATCTTTGGCGAATTCAACCAAGTCGAGGACGAACGTAATCGTCAGTACGAAGGCACTGGGCTTGGACTGGCGATCACAAAACGACTGATTGTGATGATGGGCGGTACGGTCTGGGTCGAGAGCGAGCCGGGTAAAGGTTCGTGTTTCGGCTTTCGTTTGACGCTGCCCACTGCCGAGGGTTTGCAGCCTACTCTGCCACGTCTGAATGATCACCTTAGTCACGTAATGCTTGTAGAAGATCTTGAGGCCAACCGCGCAATTCTTACCAAGCAACTGGGCAGATTGGGCTTGCGGGTCACTGTCTGCGAATCCGGGGCAGAAGTTTTCTCGACACTTGATGACTCTGTAGATTTGGTGCTGTGTGATCAAGAACTTCCAGACATGGATGGACTGGAGCTTGCCAAAGCGCTGCGCAGCCATGGTTGGGCAGAATTGCCAATTGTGGTGATGTCGGCAAATCCCAGCGTCTTAACCGCCGACTCTGCTCATCATCTGATCCAGAGTGTTTTGCAAAAGCCCATTCCCCGATCCGAACTTGTAGCTTGCCTAATGACCCTAAGTTCCTTCGACCGAGATTTCGGGAAAGAACAAAAATGGGAAGAAAACACAACTCTATCAAAGAAAAGCGCGTCGGTTCAAAGAAGCATGCGCGTTCTGGCCGCAGATGACAACAAGACAAATCAATTAATTCTCAAAAAGATGACAAAAGATATGGATATCGACATGCGTTTTGTTGCCAATGGGTTAGAGGTTATTGAAGCCTATGACGATTTCGCGCCAGATCTGATCTTTATGGATATTTCTATGCCAAAGATGGATGGAAAGCAGGCCACAGAAGAAATCCGCAGGCGCGAAATAGCCACCGGACGCAGAGTGCCTATTGTGGCGCTGACCGCCCATGCCATGGCAGGCGACGATCACGGCATTTTGGCGTCTGGTTTGGACCATTACCTGACCAAACCATTGCACAAGAAGCGGATCGTGCAGATTATAGTTGATAAATGCCCTAAGGACGCTCGCCCCGTTTTAGTTGGAAACAGACGCAGGAAATGGGACTGACACATGCCAAGTGATCGAGGCTTTCGCACCCGTGCACTGGGAGAGGTCGCAATACGCTGTGCTGATATGGGTGCAATGGTCGAATTCTACGAAACCGTAATCGGGCTAAAACGTCTCAGTGGAGACCACAGCAGCGCTGTCACTTTCTTTGAAATAGCCAAAGGATATGGCGGGCACACCCAAGTGCTCGCCCTATTTCACCATTCAGCTGCACCGCGCCCAGGATTGCATCCCTCAGGTAAGGAAAAACCGATAACAGGTCGGGGTTCATCCTTGCATCATATCGCTCTGTCGCTGCCCTTTTCAGAACAAGACGCGGTTATGCGTTGGTATGACAAAATCGGAATACCCTACCGGGTCGAGCAATTCGGCTGGATCGGATGGCGCGGAATATTCACCCAAGATCCCGAGGGTAATACAGTGGAGTTGGTAGCGTACGACCCTTCGATGCTGGATCACGCCGAATAAGGTCGAACAAAAACCGGCTGTTTTTTTTCGGACAGGTCTGGGCGGTATTCATATCCACCGGTGTCAAACTCCAGCAAACCTTCAGGATCGGTCAGACGGTTTTGAACAATGTACCTCGCCATTGCACCACGAGCTTTTTTTGCGAAGAAGCTGACAATTTTAGGGGTGCTCGTCTTATCTTCCATAAACACTGGCGTGATCACGTCGAGTTTGAGCGCCTTTCGGTCGATGGCCCCAAAGTATTCCTGACTGGCGCAATTAATGAGAACGTCCGAGTCAATATTCTGAGCCTGATCGTTCAAAGCTTTGCTGAGATGATCGCGCCAATATTCATAAAGGTTTTTGCCGCGACGGGTTTTCAGCCTGCTGCCCATTTCCAGTCTATAAGGTTGAATTGCATCCAATGGGCGCAACAAACCGTAAAGGCCTGACAAGATACGCAGATGATCCTGCGCCCAAGCCATTTCGTCGTTATCCAACGAAGCAGCTTCAAGTCCCTGATAAGTGTCGCCTGCAAAGGCCAAAGCCGCCGGCCGAGTAGAGCAAATCTCTGGTGTTTCTGCAAATGCGCGAAAACGTTCCCGATTGAGTTTAGCCAGATCGTCACTGAGATCCATCAAACCTTTAAGGTTGCCCAGCGTCAGATTGCGCGCGGTCTTCGAAAGGCGAAAAGCATCATCCTGAAAAGCTGGTTCTGTCGGCGTTACGTTACGTTCCGACCAATCCAGCCGCTTGGCCGGGGAAATCACTATCAGCATATCCGATCTCTTTCTTGCCTGTCTTGCGGTATCTAGCCCGCTTGTCGCAACACGTCCAGAAATGCCGGGCCAAATCGTTCATGGCGTCTGTCGCCCAACACTTTTTCCAGGCCCCGAATATCATCAGGACGCATCTGAGCCACCTTAGCCAGCTGCGAGGCAGAGCAAGTCAGTGGTTTATCTATACCCTCGGACCCGCGCGATAGCCGCGACTGAACTTCAAGCAGCTGATCATAGATTTCACCGTGGCCCCTGCTCGCCAGTTTGCGACGCGCGGGATGCACTGGTTGAGCCTCCCCAGCTATAACCTCGAGAAAGAAGTTGCCGTAACGCTCGAGTTTCTTGGCGCCCACACCGCCGATCCGCGCCATTTCGTCCAACGTCAAAGGACGTTTCTCGGCCATTTCGATCAACGTGCGGTCTGGGAAAATAACATAGGCAGGTGCTCTGGCGGCTTCTGCGAGCGCACGGCGTTTCGCCTTCAAAGCCGAAAGCAATGGTGCGTTCTCTTCCGATACCATCGCCTTGACCGCAGGTCGCCGTCCAGCTTTGCGGATAGTATCTCTGCGAAGATCGATTTGCGCCTCGCCCTTCAGGATTGGTTTTGCGGCCTCGGTCATGCGCAGCGCGCCATGGCGGTCCGGGTCCGGGCGGATCAGATCATGCCCCATCATCTGTCGAAAAATCGCCTGCCACTGGGCGCGTGACCAGTCCTTTCCAATGCCATAGGTGGAAAGTGCATCGTGACGGCGAGACAGAATCTTATCTGTTTCAACCCCTAACAGGATATCGATCAGGTGCCCTGCACCAAACCATTCTTCGGTACGAAGAATCGCGGACAAAGCCATACGAACTGCGGTGGTGCCGTCGAAAATCTCAGGTGGGTTGTCGCACAGATCGCATTTGCCGCAAGGTTTGGCCTGTTCACCGAAGTAACCCAATAGAGTCTGACGTCGGCACTTTAATGCTTCGGCCAATCCAAGCAGAGCGTTCAGACGCGCATGATCGGCCATGCGCCGCTCGGTTGAAGCCAAACCTTCATCTATTTGAGAACGTCGCAGGCGGATATCATCAGGTCCAAAAAGGGTCAGGGTTTCCGCAGGGCCGCCGTCCCGACCAGCGCGGCCGATCTCCTGATAATATGCCTCGATGGATTTTGGCAGGTCCGCATGCGCGACCCAGCGGATATCGGGCTTGTCGATCCCCATGCCAAATGCCACGGTTGCGACCACAATTAGCCCATCTTCGCCTGCAAAACGAGCTTCGACGGCGCGGCGGTCTTCTGCCTCCATCCCGCCGTGATAGTGGCAGCTGTTATGCCCTTGCGCGCGCAACGCTTGGGCCAGAACTTCGGTCTTGTTGCGGGTTCCGCAATAAATGATGCCGGGTTGACCTTTGCGAGCGCCAGCGAATTCCAATATCTGCTTACGCGGCCCGTCTTTTGCTGCGAAAGCCAAATGGATGTTGGGTCGATCGAAGCCGCGAAGAAATTTGCTTGGCGTTGTGCCGTCGAATAGCTTTTCAACAATCTCTTCCTGCGTCTCCGTGTCAGCCGTGGCTGTAAAAGCAGCCAGCGGAACTTTTAACGCCCGCCGCAAGTCTCCTATACGCAGATAATCCGGTCGAAAATCGTGGCCCCATTGACTGACACAATGGGCTTCGTCAACCGCGATCAGATTTACATTGATCCGACGCAGCATTCCCAATGCGGACCCGGCTGCAAGCCTTTCGGGTGCCATATAAAGCAATTTCAGGCGTCCGGCGTCCAGAGCCTCCCACACGGCGTCGGTCTCCTCCGGTGTATTTCCAGAGGTCAGTGCCCCGGCGGTGACCCCTGCTTCTTGCAAACCGCGAACCTGATCCCTCATCAGGGCAATCAACGGAGAGATGACGACGGTAACCCCGTCTCGCATTAAAGCTGGCAATTGATAACACAGCGATTTGCCGCCACCCGTAGGCATGATCGCCAAAACGTTTTCACCTGCGGCAACGGCATCGACAATTTCTTCCTGCCCGGGGCGGAAGTCGTCGAATCCAAAGACATCTCGCAGCATAGGCGCGGCGTCGAACATGTGCGGGTTTGCCCTGTTCTATCTTCTATCTGCTCTTAAGACAGGACAATCACACACTCGGAATCTTCGAACAAGGGGTCAGTAAAAATAGACTGCGTTGTTTATCAAAATAATACGAAGCGCGTAGACTGCGATCAGCACCACCAATGGTGTCAGATCAAGCCCGCCCATGTTTGGCAGGAAACGTCTGATCGGGCCATAGATTGGCTCAAGTATTCGGTTAAGCCCATACCAGATTTGTGCGACCAACTGTTGATTCAGATTCAGAACCTGAAAGTTGATCAACCAGCTCATGATCACATGGGCCAGAATGATGAACCAGACAATGTCCAGTATCAGCAGAAGGATTTGGATCAGCGACAGCATGGGTACTCCGTTTTCACATTTGCTGAGACCTAAGCGCCTTAACCACAAAGAGCAAGTGTGAGGCAACAGAACGCTTGCGAATTGCATCAAAGACCCGTCTTATGAAACCCAGAAACCAGGGGCGGTTATGGCAGAGATTTCCAAGCGCAAGCGCATATGGGGCTGGTGGTTTTTCGACTGGGCCAGCCAACCATATCATACCCTGCTAGTGACCTTTGTATTTGGTCCATACTTTGCCGGGGTTGCCGCCGGGTATTTTTCAGGTACGGGTCTTGACGCTGAGGCTGCGGCCGCGCGCGCGCAAACTGTTTGGGCCAATTGTCTAACAATAACCGGTTTGATTATTGCTTTTGGCGCACCACTCCTGGGTGCGATGGCCGATGTTTCGGGTCGCAGAATTCCCTGGATTTTTGCATTTTCTGTCATGTACGCAGTTGGATCCGCGGCGCTGTGGTACACGATGCCGGACGGATCTAACATGTGGTTGATGCTTTCGGCATTTGGGTTTGGGTTTGTCGGCGCCGAGTACGCACTGATCTTTATCAACTCACAACTTCCTGATCTTGGCGACGACCGCGAAGTGGGCGAGATTTCCGGTTCGGGGTTTGCGTTCGGTTATTTTGGCGGGCTGATCTCGCTAGCGATCATGCTGACATTGTTTGTAGAACAGGCCAACGGCAAGACATTGATCGGGATGGATCCGATGTTCGGGCTGGATGCCACGTCACGGCAGGGTACACGATTTGTCGGACCGTTCACCGCAGGTTGGTTCACTCTGTTCATGGTGCCTTATTTCATGTGGGTTCGGGACGATTCACAATCCGAAAAAAAAGGTAGCGTCGGTGAGGCGCTGAGCCTGCTTGTCAAATCCGTGTCAAACCTGCGTTACCGGGTCAGTCTGGCCAGCTATCTGGGATCGTCCATGTTCTATCGCGACGCGTTGAACGGGCTTTATAGCTTTGGTGGAGTTTATGCCCGATTGGTTCTGGAGTGGGACCTGATCAAAATCGGCGTGTTTGGCATAGTGAGCGTTTTGGCGGCGGCTGCCTTTTCGTGGGTGGGCGGAAAGTTGGACAAGAAATATGGCCCAAAACCGGTGATCTTGGTGGCCATCTGGGTGTTAATCCTTGTCTGCACCACAATTGTTTCGATGAACCGGACGCAAATTTTTGGGATCGCACTGCCCGAAGGCTCTGGCCTGCCGGATTTGGTATTTTTTGGCTGTGGCGTATTGATTGGTGGCATGGGTGGCATTCTGCAATCTGCCAGTCGATCAATGATGGTTCGCCACACAGATCCCGAAGCACCGGTTGAAAGCTTTGGCCTTTATGGTTTGTCGGGTCGCGCCACGTCTTTTGCCGCACCAATGCTTATCGCAATTGCTACGACAGTTACCGGCAGCGCACGACTGGGGGTGTCTCCCATCGTTGTGTTGTTTATTCTTGGTTTAATCCTGATGCACTGGGTTAAGCCCGAAGGGGATCAGAGCAGATGATTTTACTACGTTTTTTTGTAATACTGACGGCGGTTTGCCTGGCTGCCCCAACGGTAGCACAGCCATTAGCAAAGCAGTTGTTTGGTGCCCAGAAAGTTGGTTCCAACCAAAAGGCGGCGGCTTTCGGCAGTTATTCGCGCGGATGTGCGGCCGGGTCGGTCCAACTTCCCGAAACTGGTCCGACGTGGCAGGCAATGCGTCTTTCACGCAACCGCAATTGGGGGCACCCACAAACTATCGACTACGTGCAAGATCTCAGCAAGTTTGCAGCGCGTCAGCCGGGGTGGAGCGGACTCTACATTGGGGATATCAGCCAACCACGCGGTGGACCCATGACATCTGGACATCGAAGTCACCAGTTGGGTTTGGACATCGATATCTGGATGTTGCCGGCCGATAATCTACGACTGTCGCGCAATGCGCGCGAAAATATTTCGTCTATCTCTTTGCGACGATCCAACGGAGCCTATGTAAACGGGAACTGGACCAAACAGCATCATGCTATTCTGCGCGAGGCAGCAAAAGACAAACGCGTAGCACGGATTTTTGTGTTTCCCGGCGCCAAAGTTGAGATGTGCAAAGAAGAGACGGGTAACCGTGCCTACCTGCGCAAAATCAGGCCTTGGTGGGGGCATCACTATCATTTCCATGTCCGCCTGAAATGCCCGCGCGGGTCACGCGGTTGCATCAATCAAGATCCGCCACCCAAAGGTGATGGCTGCGCAGAGGCACAGCAGTGGGTACAAAACATTCTCAACCCCCCGCCCCCTGATCCGAATGCACCGGCACCAAAAAAACGCGGTGAATATCGTTTGGCCGACCTGCCACAGCAATGCGCCTCAGTACTTCAGTCCAATTGATCGCCGCTCTGGTGTTGGCCGGATCGGTCGGCGCGGTGGACGTCAAAACAGCAACCCATCAAAACAGCTCGGCCTGGCAGTATGACGAGAGTTGGTTCGGCGGGTTTTCTGCCTTGCACATCTCGGACGACGGGAGCGAATTGATCGCTCTTTCCGATCGCGCAATGCTTGTTAAGGCTCGAATTCATCGGGATCATGGGATAATAAGTGGCATTGAACTTCTTGAACATTGGCCTGTGCTGTCCAGCACCGGTGGATTGCTCAAGGGCCGAGCTGGTGACTCCGAGGGCATCGCGGTTGCCCAAAATGGTAGCTTTTTCATCTCATTCGAGGGCGTCCACCGCGTTGCCCACTATCCGTCATCACAGGAAAAGGCACATGTTTTGCCTCGACCGAATTTTTTTGGAGATCTGGAAGGCAACGGGTCTTTTGAAGGATTGGCAATCGACAAATTGGGGCGGGTCTATGCGGTGACCGAGACCAGTCGTTCGGCCCAAGGGGAAATACTTGTTTTTCGATGGGATGGGCACAACTGGGATACTCCATTTGGCCTCCCGCCACGAGGAAGATTTAAGCCGGTCGCGGCTGATTTCGGGCCGGATGGGCGCCTTTATGTTTTAGAGCGTAGCTTTTCACCTTT
This sequence comes from Ruegeria sp. BHSA163, assembly GCF_059613365.1. NCBI lineage: Bacteria > Pseudomonadati > Pseudomonadota > Alphaproteobacteria > Rhodobacterales > Roseobacteraceae > Ruegeria > Ruegeria sp. BHSA163. The sequence goes on along the minus strand of NZ_JBXWSJ010000066.1, from coordinate 7,113 downwards.
TGGGTTTCGATCCCGTCTTCGACGGTGGAAGTTGAATGAGGATGTTGCCGAAGCCGAGGACACTTTGTTTGAAACCGGAAATGGTACACATGACAATTTAGAAGGATTGTCGATTTGGAAGGATAGAAATGGGCAACTGCGGGCCACGATGATTTCGGATGACAACTTTTTGGCTCTGCAGAGCACTGAGCTGGTAGAATACCTGCTGCCGGATTGACAGGCGCCTGACAAGGGTCTAAATGCACGGCCTGCCTTGGGATGAGTCCGGGGCCAAGTCGCCGCCACCTTGTCAAAACGGGCACCAAAACATGCAACGCGCTTACATTCCCGGCATCATTGCCATGGCCTCTATCGTTGTGGCCTCAAACATTCTGGTCCAATTCCTGATCTTCGACGGGCTTTTGACTTGGGGTGCTTTCACCTATCCGCTGGCCTTTTTGATAACCGATATCATGAATCGCGTTTACGGCGTGGGTCCGGCCCGCAAGGTTGTGTTGGCAGGTTTTGTCACCGGCATCGTCTGCTCGCTGATCGGCAGCCAGATCATGCTTCAGGGTGATGGCTTCACCTACGCCGCGGTACCTCTGCGGATCGCAGTTGCCTCGGGTACGGCTTTCTTGATCGCGCAACTGACGGACGTCACAGTGTTCAATTCGCTGCGCGGCGGCCGCTGGTGGCGCGCGCCGCTTGTCTCGACGTTGGTCGGATCGGCGCTGGACACCGCGATCTTCTTCACTTTGGCCTTCTCGGCCTCGGTCACCTTCTTCGGCGCAAACGCTGATGCCGCGATTAACTGGGCGTGGGAACCTATGCCGTTCATGCTGTCCGGCCCAATAGCGCCATTGTGGGTGACGCTGGCCTTCGCTGACTGGCTAGTCAAACTCTCGCTGGCTCTGATCGCCCTGATCCCGTTCAAAGTTATCGTTGGGCGGCTCACGGCTCAGCCTGCTTAAAAAAACGCTTTGAGAATGGCACAACTTGTGTCAGGCTTACAATTAACCGCAACAGATAGAAAAGGAGGTGATCCAGTGTCGAGAAAGAGATTGGAGAGAGGTGTCGGAACAACCGGGGGGATCGCCTGTTAGGGCAGCCCTTGGCGGAGCGCTCGCTCCGGCTGGTCGATTGATCTAACCGACCCGACCTCCTGAACTTTCGAAGGGCCGTCCCGTTGGGGCGGCCCTTTCTGTTTATGTCTGGCCCTTGTAAAGTCGCTCCAATGTTGCGCATCAACGACAATATCACACTACAAGATTGGGAAATAACCGAGAGCTTTGTGCGCTCATCCGGTCCCGGCGGGCAAAACGTCAACAAAGTCTCGACAGCTGTCGAATTGCGGTTCGAAGCCGCGCGCTCACCATCTTTGCCGGACTCGGTTAAAACTCGGCTGAAACGTTTAGCTGGGCGGCGCTGGACTAAAGAAGGCGCGATTATCATCCAATGTGAAGAAACCCGATCTCAGGCCCGTAACCGTGAGATTGCCCGCGCGAGACTGACCGAGTTGATCACCCGCGCGTTAGTGAAACCAAAGCGACGCATCGCCACCAAACCCACTTTCGGGTCTGTTAAACGTCGACTGGCGGCAAAAAAGGCTCGATCGGATGTGAAAGCGTTGCGCGGTAAGGTCTCGGAAGATTGATCTGGTAGTTTCGCTGTGCCTTGCTAGTCTGATCGCGCAAGGGAGAGCAAGATCATGAGGTTAGAGGGAAAAACCGCAATTGTTACCGGCGGCGCGTCCGGTTTCGGTGCTGGGATTGTGCAGAAGTTCCTGTCCGAAGGCGCGCAGGTAATGATTGCTGATATAAATCGCGACGCGGCCGAAGTTCAGGCAAGGCAACTTGGACCGAATGCAATAGCTCAGTTGGTGGATGTAGCGGACCCAGGTTCGGTGCATGCTATGGCAGACACAGCGCGGGATCGATTCGGTCACCTGGACATACTTGTGAATAATGCCGGCGTAACTCACCTGCCGATGCCGCTGGAAGAGGTCAACGAAGAAGACTTTGACCGCGTCTTCAACGTGAATATGAAATCCGTCTATCTGACTGCTCGTGCTTTTGTGCCGGCGATGAAAGCGCGGGGGGCAGGTGCGATACTAAACGTGGCCTCGACAGCAGGCCTGTCACCTCGCCCAAACCTAAACTGGTACAACGCCTCAAAAGGCTGGATGATCACAGCGACTAAAACGATGGCTGTAGAACTGGCCCCGTCAGGTGTGCGTGTGAATGCAATCTGCCCTGTGGCTGGGGAGACACCTTTGCTTAAGTCCTTCATGGGAGAGGACACGCCTGAAATGCGCGCCAAGTTTTTGTCGACCATCCCGCTGGGCCGGTTTTCGACGCCCGAAGACATGGCAAATGCAGCATGTTTCCTCTGCTCCGACGAGGCCAGTATGATCACCGGCACCGCACTTGAGGTCGACGGCGGTCGATGTATCTGAGGATAGGCGCAATATGACCCCGGGATCCAGAAACCTGATCACCGATGTTCCCGGCCTTTTAGTCGGAAACGCGGAAGACCACGCGCTGAAGTCCGGAACCACTGTTCTAACTGCCGCAGAGCCGTTTACCGCTTCTGTACATGTCATGGGCGGTGCACCGGGGACTCGGGAAACAGACTTGCTCGCTCCGGATAAGTCGGTGACACGCGTCGACGCAATTGCGTTGTCCGGTGGATCAGCATTTGGCCTGGACGCCTGTTCAGGTGTGTCAGATGCACTTTACACCCAAGGCCGCGGCTTCAATGTCGGGAACGCGGTTGTTCCAATTGTGCCCGGCGCGATCTTGTTCGATCTTTTAAACGGTGGCGACAAAAGTTGGACAGAAAACCCCTATCGAGCGTTAGGGCGCGCCGCGTATTTGACCGCTGCAGAGGACTTTCGCCTTGGTACCGCTGGCGCAGGTACCGGGGCACTGGCGGCGATGCACAAAGGTGGTCTTGGCTCGGCTTCCTTGCAGTTGGAAAGCGGTGTAACGGTTGGTGCGCTTGTGGCGGCTAACCCTTTGGGTAGTGTGACTACACCGGGGAATCGCCACTTCTGGGCCGCACATTTCGAAATTGGATCTGAATTTGGTGGTGTTGGCCCTGATCCGAGTTCAGGTCTGGGCCCAATTCCAAAAAGCCTGAAGGCACAGGCAATGCACCCCGCATCGCCGGAAAAAGCCAATACAACGATTGCCATCGTTGCGACAGACGCCGCCTTATCCAAACCGCAATGTCAGCGTTTGGCTATGGCGGCCCACGACGGGATCGCCCGAGCAATTATGCCTTCTCACACTCCGGGTGACGGCGATCTGGTTTTTGGGATCAGTACCGGATCGCAAGAGGTTGAAGAAGGGGCCTTGGCTTTGATTGGGCATTCCGCGTCGCTTTGTCTGGCCCGTGCGATTGCTCGTGCTGTTTTTTTGGCGTCGTCCAGCGCAGGCGATCTGCTGCCGTGCTGGTCCGAGATGCATGATAACCGCGAGTGACCGTCAATACACCGCTGTGACACAGTGACATCACGCGGCAATCTGCGCGTTGACTCTGCCTAAAACCAGCCTTCCATTCAGTGTAGAAAAAACGCATCGGAGCATCAGCTATGAAACGAATTCTAGCCACCGTGATTGTCTGCCTGCTGTCCTTTCCCGCCCTTGCAGAAGGCGATGCTGAGGCAGGTAAAAAAGGTTTTAACAAATGTAAGTCCTGCCACATGATTGCTGATCCAGCAGGTGAAGTCATCGTTAAAGGCGGCAAGACTGGACCTAACCTTTACGGTGTTGCGGGCCGCACCGCAGGCACGGTTGAAGGGTACAAATATGGCGACAGCATCGTTGAAGCCGGTGAAAACGGTCTGGTCTGGGATGAAGAAACATTTGTTGCCTATGCAGAGGATCCCAAGGCTTTTCTAAAGGACTATCTGGGTGAGACGGCGGCAAAATCCAAAATGACTTTCAAGCTAAAAAAAGGTGCAGAAGACGTCTATGCCTATATCGTGAGTGTGTCCGGAGAGTAGTGGCAAAAGAATATTCGAAGACATAGACCGAAGTTTGGCCGCTATCCCTGCGGCCATTCGCACGATTGATTCTCGAACTGATCGAAAGCACCTTTGTATCATCGGATGGTCCCCCGCTCACCTTCAAAAAAGATCATCCAGAACGTCAGGCTGCTTTGGGCGTAGCTATCCCGTTATTACCGCCGCGAAATTGTTTCGGCAGCAGGAGAGAATAGATGGGTATCATGATTCCAGCATGGGTAAATGGCGTTCTGGTTCCCGTGGACAAGCTGGAAGCACATGAAAAGGGCCTTAAGCACAAGGCGGTTTCGGTCTTTTTGGTGCGCGGTACTGAAATTCTAATCCAGCGACGCGCGATGGGAAAATATCATACTCCCGGTCTTTGGGCGAACACCTGCTGCACCCACCCGGATTGGAACGAAAGCGCATCGGTTTGCGCAGTGCGGAGATTGGCTGAGGAGCTAGGGATCACTGGTTTGTACCCAGAATATCGACACCGTCTGGAGTATCATGCGGATGTTGGTAATGACATGGTGGAACATGAAGTGGTTGATGTGTTTCTGGCCCATGTGCGCGGTCAGTTGAAAATCGATCCTAATGCTGACGAAGTCATGGACATACGCTGGGTTGATTATCATGATCTGTTGGCGGAAGTGAAACGTCACCCGGATCGTTTTACACCTTGGTTGAAGATATATCTGCACAACCATGCAGATACGATTTTTGGGCCTGACTTGATCATTTCGGCTAATTCTTAGGATACCGAATAAAATCCCGGCCTTGCATGGTTTGCCCAAGCCGCCTAAATCAACGCCCCATGGCCAAGCAGAAGACAGACCCGAATTATAAAGTGATTGCTGAGAACCGGCGTGCGCGCTTCGATTATGCAATTGAGGATGATCTGGAATGCGGCATTGTGCTAGAGGGTTCCGAGGTCAAATCCTTGCGCGCAGGTGGGTCAAACATTGCAGATAGCTATGCCTCAGTGGACGACGGAGAGCTTTGGCTGGTTAACAGCTATATTGCCCCGTACGAACAGGCCAAAGTGTTCAAACACGAGGAGCGTCGTCGCCGCAAGCTTTTGGTTTCAAAAAAACAGATGGCGAGTCTTTGGAACGCGACGCAGCGTAAAGGCATGACCTTGGTGCCGCTGGTTTTGTACTTTAACCACAAAGGCCGGGCTAAGATTAAGATCGGTATCGCCAAAGGTAAGAAGATTCACGACAAGCGTGAAACGCAAGCCAAGCGGGACTGGTCACGCCAAAAGCAACGTCTGATGAAGGATCATAGCTGATCCCTATTTCTGAACTGATGCGCGTTTTATGTTGAAGGCTTCGACAGCTGCTGCGGTTTCGGGGCGGATGTTTTCGATTCCTTCATAAGGCGGTCCATATGCAGGAGGTGTATCGGGGTACTTTTCCTTGCGGGCCAAATGGCGACCAAGGATGCGCACGAATTCCTGCCCTCCCCAAGCGCCGACCTCGGTTGAAACCGGATATTTTTCGTGAGTATCCCGATAGATGTCGTAGAACTCGGCAAGAATCGCGCTTTCACCAGCTGCGGGAAGATTCAGGCGCAGCTTGTCCTTCACAATGGCTTTAGGAGAGTCGATGGAATAGATGATCACGCTATCGCGTCGCCCTTTGGATTCATCTTCGAACAGAATCGATGCGGACTGATCAACACCATCAACCAGGCGGTCTGTAGGAATGCCGCCTTCGGCGCCAGCGAACCGAGATAGTGTCGTATAAAGGTCCGACACATGTATGATGTTGTTGATCATGGAATCAGCTCCGATCATTCCGGGCCAACGGATAAACGCATCGACGCGTACACCACCTTCGGTCGTATCACCTTTGCCGCCTCTGAAGATCATCGGCGAATATCCCGATTGTGGAGAATACTTTGTGAAATGGCCGTTATCGCCCATCACAACGATTATGGTGTTCTCAGTCAGACCCAGTGTATCCACTTCGGCAAACAGATCGCCAAGCCAAGTGTCCAGCAATTGCATTTTGTCAACGTAAAGCCCACCGTTAGGGCTGTCTGGCCCATCACGGCCCGCCCGTGTGTTGTCCAGTGGGATCATGGGCCAATACTGCAAAAAGAATGGGTCTTTACCGCTGGCCAGCCTCTTCAACTCGGACAGGGTTTTGTCCTGAAACGCCTGATTCATTTCGTCATACTTTTCAGCGTTCCAACGTTCGCCCGGTTCCATCCTGATTTCTCTTATCGGACCACCGCTTTCGCCTTCGATTACCGTCATCATGGCCGAAGCGTCGGGCCGGAAAAGATCGTCCAAAGTGTAAACCGGGTCGAAATCCGCAATGCCGACCGAAACCTGTTCACGGATGGCATCGTCGTGAAAAATGGTGAGCTGACCTTGTTGATGGATGGCATGTTGAGCGTAATCAAACCCCTGGTTCATCGCCCAGCTTTCGGCAATGTCGCCCATATGCCACTTTCCGACATGGCTGGTCGCGTAGCCTGCGTCTTTTAATACTTCGGCCAAAGTCACTTCGGCACTCGGCAGGCCAAACCCAGCGATGTCGACAGTCGTGTCACCCATACCCATTCGCACAGGTAACCGCCCAGTCATCTGGGCAACACGAGTAGGTGTGCAAGAGGGTTCTGTGTACATGCGTACCATACGCATGGCCTGATCGGAGAAATCGTTGATATTGGGGGTCTCGTATCCGCGAACCGCGTTCAGCTCGGGGATACCAAGATCGCCAAATCCGATATCGTCGATCAAAACACTGATGATGTTCGGTGGTTTGCCGTCATTTTTTGCGCGGAACTCTGCAAGCAAGGCGTCGACGGCAGCGTCATCCTCTGCCCATTGTTCGGCATGCTGGGCTTCCAGAATATAGTACTCGGAATCATGCAGTATCGAGGCGTTTTGCGCCACGACTGCAGAAGCAGAGGTTCCAAGTACAGTTGCCAAGATAATGTGTCTCATCCAAACTTCCCAAGCTTTTTGATCAGGCCGCTTTTGCCTGCTCAGATGTGCGATTGATGTCTGTATGGGGATAGAACTCCACCCAGACATGCCAAAACATTCCAGGTTTCAACGCCTCGACGCGTTCCAATTTGCCATTTGGCGTATTGCCGAAGAAATC
>NZ_JBXWSJ010000065.1:0-21998 GCF_059613365.1 Ruegeria sp. BHSA163 | reverse complement strand
AAGGCTGCAGCACTTAAATTCCTTAGGAAATTGATGAAACGGCACGGCAAAGCTGAAGAAGTCGTCACAGATCGCTTCGCGTCCTACAAAGCAGCGCTCAGAGAATTGGGTACGCTGGACAAACAAACGACGGGCAGGTGGCGGAACAACCGCGTTGAGAACTCACACCTGCCATTCCGACGACGCGAACGTGCTATGCGGCGTTTCCGACGCATGCGAAGTTTACAGAAATTCGCCGCCGTCCATTCCTCCGTCTACAACCATTTCAATCAGGAGCGATCGCTCACCAGCCGAGACACCTTCAAGCTGACACGTAGCGCTGCTCTTTCCGAGTGGCGCGAACTTGGCATGGAGTAAAGGACAGCGTCACTGGCCTACCAGAGACGAGTTCGAATTCGTCTGACAGCACCTGCCCGTCTAGCCAAATCTGTTTTTCTTTTCGCTCAACAAATTCAGAGTATACTTCGGTAATGAAAGAGCAAGTAAACCTGAACTTTCTTGGTCGTTTTGAAGTTGTATCTGCACGTCAGCCACGTGGTCCTATCGCAAAAAAAGCGCAGTCGCTTTTGGCTTATCTCGCTGTGGAAAATGCCGGCCCGAAAAGCAGGGAACATTTGGCTGCGCTTCTTTGGGGTGAAACTGGCGACGACCGGGCCCGACATAACCTGCGCCAGACATTGTCGAACATCAAGCAGTATTGTGGAGCGGTTATTGCTTCAAACGGTCAGTATCTTGAGCTCGACAGAAACGTGTGTTCGTCGGACATAGCCGAATTTCTCGCTGGTGTCGAAAGCGATGACCCGACAAGGCTTTTTTCGTGCCTTGAGCATTACAAAGGCGACCTTCTGGAAGGTATTCAGATAAATGCCCCTGCGTTCGAGGACTGGCTTCGCGACACGCGTCAACGCCTTCACGAGAGCGCCTGCACGATCATTGATCGCCTCTCGGAGGTGTTGCTCAAAGAGGGCAGAAGCGAAGAAGCCGAAGGGGTTGTTCGGAAGCGATTGCAAATGGATCCGGCTTGTGAAAGTGCACATCGCGCATTGATGAACATGCTTGCACGACGCGGGCACCGCTCGGAAGCAATCAGGCAGTATCAGATTTGCGTCGATGCGCTGGAGCGCGAACTCGGGGTGAAACCAGAGGCTGCGACTTTGGCCATGTACGAAGAGATACGTACGGGCGGCCACAGCGAGGAGTGCGGGCAAAATGTGCGATACGAGCCCCCTGAACCCGGTGAATCCTCGCCAATCATAGCTGTCTTGCCATTCGACAACCTTTCCGGAGAGGACGATCTGTACTTTGCAGACGGGATAACTGAGGATATGACAACCGCGCTGTCACGGTTTCACGATCTGCAAGTGATAGCACGCGACTCATCCTTTGTTTACCGCGGCAATGATGTCCCTGAAAACGAAGCCGCAGCGGCCCTTGGCGCAAATTATCTGGTACGGGGAAGCGTTCGTCGATCAAATGCAGCAGTACGTATCAACGTGCAACTGCTGGACATTGAAAACAAACGAACGATTTGGGGGGAACAATACAACCGCCAATTGGAGGACGTGTTCGCAATCCAAAACGACATCGTGTCGACCCTGGTTGCCACGCTTGTGGGCCGGGTTGAAACTGCAAGGCTCAAACAAGCGCGTTCTGTTCCGGTCGAACGGCTCGAAGCCTATGACATCATGCTCAGAGGGAAGTATCACCACCACCTATTTACGGCCGAAGATTGCCAGGCCTGCATCGATTGCTTTGAGCTCGCGATCCAACGCGAACCGAATTACGCGATCGCGCATGCGTGGTTGGCGTGCGGCTATGGTCAGGCGATGGTCCACAATTTGGGCGGCATCGCAGAACTCGTCGACAAGGCGCAAGCAGCGGCCGAACGGGGTTTGGAACTGGATGAGAATGAAAGCGAGTGCCACCGTGTTCTGGCACAGGTCTACCTAACCCGTGGCAATCTGCGTCGCGCGCTCTGGCATCAGGAACGCGCATTGTTTCTCAACCCGAATGATGACCGTTCGATCTGCGCGATGGGAGAGCTTTTGACCTTTGCGGGACAAGCTGCAGAGGGCGAGATGTGGGTGCGAAAATCTTTGAAACTGAACCCCTACCACCCTCAACGATACTGGAGCCATCTGGCCCGCGCGCTGGTCCACCTTGAACGTTACAGCGAAGCTTTGGACATTTTGGATCGGATCGGAAGGCCAAGAAGCGACGACCTGGTATATGGCATCGTGGCAAGCACGAAGCTGGGGGACAAACGTCTTACCCAGAAAGCCCTGGACACGCTCCGCACCGCGCTGCCGGGTTTTGACGCTGAAGTGTTTGCAAAGACCTTGCCGTACGAGCGCGCCGAGGACAGTGAATTGATCCTCGACGCGCTGCGTTCGGTTCTTTAGGGGCCGCGTTCGCCCGGTCAGGCGGCACGGGCCTGTTTTCTCGCCATCAAATGGTCGGTCAAGTACTCTGCGTCGCGGCCGACACCGTCAACGATATTGGAGCCCTTTGTTCTCTGAAAGCGCATACCGAGAACATACAAGCCCTCGACCGGTGTAACACCGTTCTTGTGCTCGATCTCGCCACGTTCATCCACGACCGGGACCTTGAGCCACGGATACTGGCGGGAATATCCCGTCGCCCAGATGACAGAGCGGATGTTTTCTGCGTCGATATCCAAAGTTTCCGGGGCAACGGGCAACGTTACCGGCTGGATTGCATCAGGTTCGGATTGCGGCGCATCAATGCCATTGGCGGCAATGTACCCGTCAATCTTTCCGAGGATATCGAACATCTGCGCATCGGCTTTGCGAACGGTCTCGCCAAGATCGCCGGCAAACCGAATGGAACGGCCGGTTACCCCGGTTGCGTGACCAGCCAGGCGGGCGCCGCGACTTTGGAGAGAGTTCAGGTCCAGATCGTGGTTGTCCAGTGATCCAACCAACTGGGGCGGCGGCATTGAACGCTCGTCCTTCGGATCGGCCTGTGCCGCAAAAGCGCCAATGGCGTCCATCCAGTAGAGGATGTCTTTGCCCCGATAACGGCGCGGAACCCGGATATGAGTGCCGACCGCAACGGTGACTTCGTGTCCGGCGTCCAACAACTCTTCGCCGATTTGCAGCCCCGTGGCCGAAGCGCCGACGATCAGAACGTGACCCTTGGGCACTTGCCCGGGATTGCGGTACTGCGCGGGCACGATCTGAGCAATGTCTTTGGGCAAATCCGCCGCAAAGCCTGGCACGCGGGGGATATCGCAAAAACCGGTTGCAACCACCAGGTTTGAAGAAATCCATTCGACTCTGTCCGTGGCAACCTTAAAGGCTCCGTCCTTTCGGCACTCGACCGCCAATACAGTCGTTCCCGTTTCAACGGGCGCTTCATAGGACTCTGCATATGCTTCCAGATGGCGGATAAACTCGCCCATGGACATGAAACCGTCAGGGTCGTCGCCCTGTGAGTGCCAGTGCGGCAGGCGGCTTTGCCAGTTGGGGGTCAGCATGCGCAGCGAATCCCAGCGTTCACTGCGCCACCGTTCAGCGATTTGCCCCCTTTCGAGGATCACGTGGTCGATGTTGTGTTCAGCGAGGCACCGGCCCATGGCGAGACCCGCTTGACCTCCACCAATGATGACTGTGTTGACATGTTTCATGGCTTTCGCTCCTGCATTCTGAATTGCTGATGTACATTCAGTATCGCTTGGCGATGTCCGTAGGGTGTCTGCCCCGGCGTCATTGGACTATCTAAAATACGTCTATTTCTTACGACGCGTTCGCACTGTTCAGAAGGAGGCTCTTAAAAAGCAATTAGCGTGCGTCCAGAAAATCGCCGAGACAGGAGCATTCGCACCACGCGTTTGGTCAACAGGTCTGATCCCGCAATCGATTGGATTCCCGCCGGATCTAAATTCCGCTTTGTCTCACACAGCGAAAATTAGCGGGTGCCTTGATTGTCCACCTCGAGTGAATGGCCGGTCTGGCGCAGCTGCATTGCTGCGACAGGAACGTCAGGAAACGGTAACAATGGGCCGAAAGCAGCAGCTGGACTGATCAATGCGAACGGCAGGAAAGTCCGCAAAGCGGTCATTAATCCAACGCGCAGCGAATGACTGCTTCGAGCGCACTGCCGACCTTGGTTTTTCGCAGCATCCGGCGGGACGCGCTGAGAGCAGATATCGCCCGTGTATAAGGTAACCGACTGCGGCCGCTACTGGAACGCCCTGCCGCTGCGTTGCCGCTTCGCCGAAGCGGCCGGCAGCACACCTGTCCGGCGCCGCCTATCTGAGCCCGTCTTTCCCCTTCACGTCCTCCACCTGCAGCCCGCCCATCCGGTGATGCACCCGCGGCCCCTTGGTCATCGCCAGGGCAAAGAGCAGCTCATCGGCCCGCGGCCCGTCGGGTACGCCGACCTCCATGCCGTCGAAATGGCTGCGCACATAAGCCGCGTTGATATGCCCCAAAGGCACGTCGATCCGGGTTCCGACCCCGCCCTGCTTCATTGACGACGGCACAATCGCCTTCGCCTCGCCCAGCCGCGCACGCATGGCGTAGCCGCCGGGCACGTGCCAAAGGGCGGTGTGTTCCAGCTCTCCGGCTTCGCCCGCCAGCCCGGCTTTGCCGTAACCGTCGATGCCCTCGACGCCGCCCAGCGCGTCGATCAGCCGGTCGGTCATCATCAGTCCCAGTGGTTTCAGGTCGTCCATCGCCGATTGCAGGTCCCCGACATAGCGCCCGGCAAAAGGGTTCTTCACCATCGCGATGATGGCTGCCCGCCGGCGGGGAGTGGCAGTCAAGGGACCGCCATCATGGTGAATCTCCTCGACAAGGAGCATAGTCTTGCGAAGCGTGAAGTCGGGCATTTTCGGTTTCCCTGATGGTGGTCAAAAGTGATGGGATGGCGACACTTCGGCTTTCGCCCTGAAGAGTGACAAAAGCAGCGTGGATGAGGCCGCGCGCAAGATACTCCCTCGCCCGCGCAAGGCCGTGCTCCAGCGCAACGGAGCGTTCGGGCACGGTGAGCACGGGTACTCCGGTCGTGACGGTACGCGCACCGAGGTCGCTGTCCGGGGCAAGATCCCGGGCGCGGGCGCGGGTGATGCCGCTATGACCGGGCAGGTCGACGGCATTGGCAATCATCGTGGCGGTGGCGTCCGCGCTAGCGGAAGTGCCGGCCAATACCGTGACGCTGTCGGCAATGCCCCGCGAAAGCGACCGTCCACGCCAACCGGAGGTAGCAATACCGCGGCTCGGCAAGTCCTCTGTCAGAACGACTTGTGCTGCAGGGGTGCTGGCCACCGCGGCGGTGAATTGCTGGCCGGGCGTCAGGTGAAAGGCAATGTCGCCGCCGTTGTTCACATAGGCACTGGCAATATCCCCGGTCTCGGCAAGTGTCGCGAGGATCTCGTCCGCCACGGCACCGGCGACGGCGGCCATGGGCGTGATGAAATCTTCTGACAGCGGCTCAACGGCCTGAACCATGCGCCGGGCGACGCGTCCAAGCACCGGCGCGCCACCGACGTTGTGCCGACGCAGCACGGGCAACTCTTTCACCAACTCGTCCAGCACGGTTTCGAACCGTCGCGCCGCGCGGCAAAATGCTTCCTGCTGCCCCGGTCCGGCTGCCCCGATGATCAAGTCTATGGGCCCATGCTGCAGGTGCAGGCGGGTGTCGCCGGGCAGCATCCGGGCACATGCCCGTCCCGGACTTGATCCGGGACCTCCCGGCCCGCCGCGCAGGTTTGCCGGTTCGGAGGCCGGGGTGGTGCTGTGGGATGATGACACGCTAACCGCCTTTCACCGGCCCGACCGCCCGTGCCGCGCACCCGTATTCTCCTCCATGTTCCAGGATGTCGGCGATGTCGCGCGCCGCCTCGTCGTGGCCACCCAAGGCCCGGTACTCCGCGCGCGTCAGGGTGAATTCCAGCGGCGCCACCAGCGCCGGAGTGGGCACATAGCCAAAGGAGTTGTCGGGCATCTGGGTCACGTCGACCATCAGTGTGATACCGCCACCGGGCCAGACATAGGCAGGCGCTCCGCCGACGGTAACGCTGGTCTTGAGCGCCTGCACCGAACGGGTAAGTTTCACCGGATTCCTCGTGACGCCTGCGCGCAGACTCCCCCCCGCCCCGCCCATGAACAGCACAGTGCAGAGCGCAGGTTCGCAGTTCTCGGCGATCAGGTCTACCGTGGCCTTCAATGTCTCCGGCAAGGGGCCGGGTTCAGGCACAAGATTGTCGTTCAGAATGTAATAGCCCCACTGCTCGCCGGTGGTGGAGATCATCAAGAGCGTCAGCCCGGGGCGCGCACCTTTTTCCGGGCGCCAAGGCCCGAGGATGGATAGCGGATCCTCGATATCCGTGCCGCCCCAGCCCAAACCCGGCTCGGCCACCTGGAAATAACGCCCCGGAGTAGAACGGCGGCCCTTGATGCGTATCCCTGTATCGGGCCAGCCGATCACCTTGCCCGCCTGATGCTCGCTGACCACCCCGGTAATGTGGTCGTCGACGATCACCACCTCGTCGACCAACCCCTGCCACTGGCTGGCAAACATGCCGATGGTGGCGCTGCCGCAACCGACCCGCATCCGTTCCTCGCAGGTGCCGTCGACGATGGGCGCGGCGCCTGCCTGCACCACCACCTCGGCGCCGCCGTCGATGCTGAGCGTCACCGGTTCGCAATTGCAGAGCCGCATCAACGCGTCGCAGGTTGCGCGGCCCTCGGGCTTTGTGCCGCCGGTCAGGTGGTCGACGCCGCCGAGCGACAACATCTGGCTGCCGTATTCGCCGGTCATCACGTGGCCGATGGCCTCGCCCGCGGCACGCACCGTGGCGGCTTCGGAGCCCAGGTGCCGGTCGGTGTCTATCTTCACCTTGGCGCCACAGTAGGAAAAGATCGCCTCGGTCACCACGGTGACGAAATCCACACCGTCGATGTCTTGCGACACGATGAAGGGAGCCGGCTTGTAGTCTGGATAGGTGGTGCCGGCACCGATTGCGGTGACCGAAAGCGTCTGATCGGGGGCCAGAGATCCGTTCCAGTCGGCTGCGAGGAAGGGCACGATTTCTCCGCCTGCCTCCAGCCGCCTGTCAATGATGGTCAGGGGATCGCAGCGGATGATGCGGCCAGCCTCATTGGCATACCGGTCGCAGGCACCGGCGCGGCCCTCGGCGATATAGCACATCACGGGGCAGGCATCGCAACGGATCTTTTCCGCCTTGCGGTTGGGCATTTCGCCCGCAGAAGTGTCGGCGCGGGTGGTCATGTGGTCCCTTTGATTGCGGCAAGCACCCGGTGCGGTAGGGCGGGCAACCGGGTGATGCGGGCGCCTGTGGCGTGGCGGATGGCGTTCAGGATAGCGGGCGCGGTGGGGATCAGAACGTGCTCGCCCAGACCCTTGACACCCATCGGCCCCTCGGGATCGGGTTTCTCGATAAAGATCGTGTCGATCCGCGGCATGTCGCCGACAGTGGGGATCAGGTAATCGTGCAGGTTCTCGGTGCGCCCGGGAAGGTATTCCTCCATCAGCGCCATGCCGAGGCCCTGGGCAATACCGCCCTCGACCTGGCCCTCGGCCAGAAGCGGGTTGACCACACGGCCCAGATCGTGCGCAGCGGTAATACGATGGACCTTGACCTGGCCGAGCCGCATATCGACCTCCAGCTCGGCGATCTGGGCACCGTAGCCGTAGACGGCATATGGAATGCCCTGACCGCTCTCGTCCAGACCACGGGTGGGCGGGTCATAGGTTTCTTCGGCACCCAGAACATAGCCATTGGTGTCGGCGGGCAGCGTCGACAGGTCGATCTCGCGCCGGCCGGCACCCTCGGTGACAACCAGACGGGTGCCGTCCAGGCGCAGCGATGCGCCATCACCCATGTTGCTGTAGGCCAGGATCGTACGGCGCAGTGCATGGGCGGCCAACAGCGCTGCCTTGCCGGTTACAAAGGTCTGTCGGCTGGCCGAGGTCTTGCCGCAATCGGGAGTCAGTGCCGTGTCGGGGCCGACGATCTGGAAATCCCCGATCGGCAGGCCAAGCGCGTCGGCCGCAATCTGGGTGATCACCGTGTTGGCCCCCTGGCCGATATCCGTAGCACCCTGATGCAGGCGCAGGTCGCCCTGCGCCGTAAGCCCGATGCGGATTGTCGACGGGTTGGGCAGGCCGGTATTGCCGCAGCCATACCAGCATGACGCGACGCCCACGCCACGGCGGGTGGGGCCGGCGGCGGCATTCCGGGCCGCGGCCTTGTTGAGCGCGCGTTTCCATGGCGTACGCAGGGCATCGAGGCATTCGGCGATGCCGATGCCTGTCAGTTTCTGCCCGCAGACCGACCGGTCGCCGTCGCGCAGGGCGTTTTGGCGCCGGAACTCCAGCCGGTCGAGTCCGGTGGCGGCGGCGAGGTCGTCATAGAGCGTTTCCTGCACGATGGCCGCCTGTGGCACGCCAAATCCCCGGAATGCACCGGCGGTAGGTCCGTTGCTGTGGAGGGCACGGGCTTTGGCGCGGTAGTTCGGCGTGCGGTACGGGCCGGAGGCATGGACCGGTACGCGCACCGCCACGGTCGGTCCCCAACTGGCATAGGCGCCTGTGTTGAAATCACCGTCGAAGCGCATGGCGGTGATGTGGCCTTGGTCGTCGCAGCCAACGTGGGCCTGCATCCGCGCCGGGTGACGTTTGGTTGTCGTGGCCATGCTCTCGGCACGGCTGTAGACCATGCGACAGGGGCGGCCCGTCTTCAACGCGGCCAGCCCGATCAGCGGCTGCAGCGACAGGTCGAGCTTGGCACCAAATCCGCCCCCGGCGGCGGCAGGAATGATGCGAACCTTCTCTGGCGGCAAGTCGAGGATCTTTGCGCAGTCGTCGCGATCCATGACGGGCGCTTGTGTGCAAGCCTGAATACAAAGCGTGGCACCGTCGATCCACGCAATGCCCGCCTCGGGCTCGATATAGGCATGTTCGACATAAGCCGTCTCGATGTCCACTTCGGCGAAATGCCCAGATGCCTCCAGGGCAGCGTCGGTATCGCCGGTCTGGACGAACCCTGTGATCAGTTCGTTGTTCCGGCGGTCCTTGTGCAATAGGCGATTTGGCGCGCCGCGCAGGTCGGTTGCGGCGGGTTCCGGCACCCATTCGACGGGAAACCCGTCGAGGTCGAGGCGGTTGAGCGCGGCAGTTTCACCAACGACGATGGCGACGGGTTCGCCGCGCTGGCGGATGCGGGTTTCAGCCAGCGCCGGCTGGTCGGCGAAGGCCGGGATGGTGCCGAATCGGTTCACGCCGGGGATATCGGCGGCGGTGAAGACCTCCACGCCGTGGCGTGCCGCCCAAGCATTGGTATCGCCGAGTGCGAAATCACCTGCATGGTGCGGCGAGCGGATCGCTCGCACCTCGAGCGCACCGTCCGGGATATGGTCTGCGCCGAAGATCTCCGTCCCCAGAACCTTGGGCCCGCCGTCAAGCCGCTCAATGCGTGCGCCGACCGCAGCACCGGCGTCGGGCAGGTTCGGCGCCGGGCCGGAGGTGGCGGCATCGAGCACTGCATCGACGATCTTGGCGTAGCCGGTGCAGCGGCATAGCACGCCGCCAAGAGCGCGCTCGACTTGCGCTCGGCTAGGCCGGGGTGTGTCGCGTAAAAGCGCGGTTGCAGACATCAGCATGCCGGGCGTGCAGATGCCGCATTGCGCGGCGCCGTGGCGAAGAAAGGCATGTTGCAACGCATCGGGGTGCGGTTGCGACAGGGTTTCGACGGTTTCGATCTCTGCTCCTTCGGCCTGGGCAACGGGTGTCAGGCAGGAACAGACCGGGGCACCATCCAGCAGCACGGTGCAGGCTCCGCAATCGCCGGCGTCACAGCCTACCTTGGTGCCAAAGAGCCCCAGATCTTCGCGCAGCAAATCTGACAGGCGGCGACCCGGTGTTGCCGCAACCACCTGACGGGCGCCGTTGACGGAAAGCGTGATCGAGTCGAACGGACGGTTCATGCCGCGGCCTCGGCGGGGGCGGCAAAGCGCGTCAGACCACGGCGCACCAGTTCGGTGGCGGCGACGACACGATAGCCGGCGTCGGCGCGGAAATCGTCGATAGGGGCCAGACGCGGGGAGATGAGGTCTTGAGTCACCGCGTCCGCGGCCTCACCCGGTGCAATCCCGGCCAGCGCGGATTCCAGCTCTGGCAAACGGCTGGCGGTGGGGCCGCAGGCACCGATGGCGATGGCGGCGCTAGTTATCCGTTCGTCCGTGACTTCCAGGCGCAATGCGGCCATTGCGATGGAGATAACCAGATAGCGCCGTGCGCCAAGCTTTTCGAAATGCCCGGTGCCGGCAATCGCCTCGCCCGGGATCAAGATGGCGGTGACCAATTCACCAGGCGCAAGCGCGGTCTGGCGCGGGCCGGTAAGGAACTCCTGCAGCGACAGCACACGGGTGCCGCCGGCGGATTGCAACTCGACCGAAGCGTCCAGCGTGAGCAGACATGGCGCGCCATCGCCGGCCGGGGACGCGGTGCAGAGGTTACCGGCCAGTGTACCCGCATTCTGGATCTGCACCGAGCCGACCTCGCACGCCGCGCCCTTCAGGCCATCGAAGGCCGGGGGCAGATCAGCGTATATCAGGTCGGCCCAGCGAGTTGCGGCCCCGATCCGCCAACCGCCGCCGTCGCGGATGACGCCGCGCAGCGACGCGATGGCGGTGATGTCCAAGATGCCGCCAGGCAGGGATTGGCCCTGGATAACGGGGTAAAGATCGGTACAGCCAGCGGCGACAGTCAGTGGGCTGGCGGCGAGAAGTTCCAGCGCCTCTGTCAGGTCTGTTGGTCTGTGATAGGCTGCCACATCTCCCCCTTTCCGTCTAACTTTGCGCCTCGCGTGTGGGGCTGTCAAACCCCAAGGTAGCGGTCGATCACACCGTGATGCGTGGAAAGATCGGCAGCGGTGTGGGTCTCGCGCCAATGTCCTGCCTCGATGAAGGTCACACGGTCGGCAACCGACAGCACCGCATCAACACGCTGTTCCACCAGCAAGATTGCAACGCCCTCGTCCCGGAGGCGCACAATGACCGACCGGATCGCCTCGATCATCGAAGGCTGCAAGCCTTCGGTCGGCTCGTCCAGCAACAAAGCCTTGGGGCTGATACAAAGCGCCCGGGCGGTGGCCAGCATCTGCTGCTCGCCGCCCGAAAGCGTCTGCGCCCGCTGGGTCAGCCGTTCGCGCAGTCGCGGGAAGAGGTCGAGCGCACGTTCGCGCACGTCACGTCCGCTGCCACGTGTCATCAGGCCGATTTCAAGGTTTTGCGCAACGGTGAGTTCGGTGAACAGACGCCTGCCTTGCGGGATATAGCCGACACCATGTTGGGCGCGTTGGTGGGCGGGCAGTGTGCCGATATCCACACCATCCATCTCGATCCGTCCATCCCAGAGCGGCAAAAGCCCGGTGATCGCTTTCATCGTGGTGGTCTTGCCGGCGCCGTTGCGGCCCAGCAGGCAATGGATTTCGCCGGATTCGACGGTCAGCGACAGACCGCGCAAAACCTTTGCCTTGCCATAACCGGTTTCCACGTTGTCGAGCCGCAGCATCAGCCCGTCCCCAAATAAGCGGCTTGCACCGCCTTGTCGGCGCGGATCTCTTGCGGTGTGCCCTCTGCCAGCACCTCGCCGAAATTCAGCACCGTGATGCGGTCGGCGCAGGCCATGACCACATCCATATTGTGCTCGATCAGCAGAATGGTAGCCTCGGCGCTGAGTTCCCGGATCAGGGATTTGAACGCATCGACCTCGCTGTCCGAAAGCCCTTGCGTGGGCTCGTCCAGGATCAAGAGCCGCGGGCGTTGGGCCAGACCCATGGCAATCTCCAGCAAGCGCTGGTGACCGTAGCTGAGATCACCGGCCAGTTCCTGCGCCAAATGACCGAGGCCGACGCGGGACAGAGCAGCAGGCACTTCTGCCGCTTCGTCGCCGTGACGGCGGCGCACCGCAAGGGCCACGTTTTCCTGACAGTTGAGCCGCGGGAAGATCGAGGTGATCTGGAAAGTATAGGCCATTCCCAGCTGGTTTCGTTTATGCGCGGGCAGGGCGGATATGTCGGCGCCGTCGAAGTGCACCGAGCCGGCACTGGGGCTCAGGCGACCGCAGAGCATGCCGACAAAAGTCGTCTTGCCAGCGCCGTTGGGACCGATCAGCGCCCGCACCTCGCCCTGCGGCAGGTCGAAATCGACATTTTGCACCGCGTGCAGCCCGCCGAAATCCTTCGTTAGTCTCCGCGTCGACAGGATGGTCATGGCAGCCACCTCCAGAGCCGGGCCCGCAGCTCACCACCGATGCCCTGGCGGGCAAACAGAGTCAGTAGCACCAGCACCATGCCAACGATCAGCATATACGCGTCCGTCAGCCCGCTGGCGATGTCGATAAGGTAAAACGTGAAGAGCGCGCCGATGAATGGTCCGATGGCGGTGCCGGCGCCGCCGAGCAGAACCCAAAGGAGGGGCAGGATCGAATATTGCACCGTGGCGAAACTCGCCCCCGCATAGCCGAAGAGCAGGCCGTAGAACGCGCCCGATGCCGCCGAGATCGTACCCGAGAGAATCAGCGCGCCGAGTTTAAGGGCGAAGGTATCGTAGCCCAGCATCCGCGTGCGCTCCTCGTTCTCGCGGATCGCGATCAACGCCTTGCCGAAGGGCCGGCGCAGGACATGCAGTGACAGCATCAGGCAGGTGGCGAAAAGCGCCAGAGCCGCGAAGTAGCGGGCGGTGGGCTGCGAAAGGTCGATGCCCCAGAGGATGCGTTCCGCTTGTTGGATAACGAAGCCCTCGTCGCCGCGTGTGTAATCCCCGAAATAAAGGATGATCAGGTAACCCGCCTGGGCGAACATCAGCGTGACGATCATGAAGGCTACCCCGGCGGTGCGGAGTGCCAGCGCCCCGAAGGCGGCGCTGAGCATGAGGCCCGAGGCGATGCCGGTCAGCAGCGCTGGAGCAGGAGCGAAGCCCAGATGCCGGATGGTCAGCCCCATGCCATACATGCCGGCAGCAAAGAACATGGCATGGCCAAGGCTCAGGAGCCCGGTATAGCCGAACAGGATGTTGTAGCCGATGGCATAGCTGGCCAGCACCATCACCCGAGCGAGGCTGCCGTGGTGATATGCGGGCAAAAGGAACTGCAACACGGTCAGCAGCACCAGAAGCCCGCAATGCAGGGTAAAGGACTTCTGCAGGTCGCTCATGCCGGGCGGGTTCCGAACAGGCCTTGTGGGCGGAAGACCAGAACCAGGGCGACCAGCAGCGTGGCGAGGATCTTGGCCAGAGTCGGTGTGAAGAAGACCGAGATGATGCCGTCGGACATGCCGATCAGAACCGCCGCCAGCACCGTGCCGGGTAGCGACCCGAGGCCGCCGATGATGACAACTATAAAGCTCAGCAGCAGCGGGTCGTGCCCCATCAGGTAATGCGCCTGCTGGATCGGCACCACCAGCACCGCACCCAGCGCCGCCAGCGCCGCACCCAACCCGAAGACCAGCGCATAGACGCGCTCGACCGGAACGCCGAAGGCCAGCGCCATTTCTCCATCGAGCTGCGTGGCTCGCATGACCAGACCGATCTTCGTGCGGGTCATCAGCAGCCAAACACCGATCAGCACCCCCCCTGCCGCGCCGATCACGAAGAGCTTGTACGAGGTGATCGAGGGCGCCCCCCAACCGGTTGGAAAGTAGAACTTCGGCCCGCCGTCGCCCCACTCTAAGAGCGGCAGCATGATGCGGCTGTTGAAGGGCGGCTCGACCGGGCGGGCGTCGGGCCCATAAGTCATAAGCGTAACCTGTTGGATGATATAGAGAAGCCCGATGGTGACGACGATGGTGCGTTCTGGGTCATACTCCACCCGTTTCAGGATCGTCATGTCGGCGGCAACAGCCAACAGGCCCACGAGGGCAGGAGCGATGACCAAGGCGGCGACAAAGCCGATTGCCGGATGACCGCCCAGGCTGGTGGCGATCCACCAGGCCAGCACCGCCCCCAGCATGAAAAACTCGCCATGAGCGACGTTGACCACGCGCATCACGCCGAAGACCAGTGACAGCCCAACGGCGGTCAGCGCCAGCACCGCTGCCGTTACCCCGCCTTCCAGCGAGGCGAGCATCAGATGGGGTCCGAATTCCACTTGCGCCTGCCTCCTCTCCCGGGGACCGCCCGGGCACTTTCGTCTTGGTCCAAGAACTCCCACCGCAGGCCCCCGCCCGCGCGGCGAGAGCCTGCGGTGGAATCGTCAGAACGACTGCGTCGTGTAGTCTACTTCGTCAGGGTAGAACGTGTCTTCGATGCTGGTGGTGTGTACCACGTTTAGACGCCCGCCCTCGACCCTGCTGATATACTGGTGGCCGAACACCTGGTGGGTCTTGCCGTTGAAGCGCTTGGCGCCCTGGGGGTGTTCGTTCGAATGCGGCATGTCGGTCATCGCCTCAACCGCCTCGATCAGTTTGGCGCGATCATCCGGGCCGGCATAGCCCGCAGCCTCCATGCCGCGTTTGACAATGTGCAGCGTCTCCCAGCAGCCGAACATGTGGGCGTAAGTCGAGACATCGGAGGCGTCGGTGACCGAGGCGCCATTGGCATCCACCCCGACGCGCTCGCGGTAGAAGGCATCGTAAGGCGATTGTTCCGCCTGGGCGTAGCGCGGACTGCCCTCCCAGAAGTAGGTTCCTTCGAGGAATTCGAGGCCCGGCGAGGTGATGTCCACAGCCTCAAGCGAATCGATGAAGCCGAAGATCGCCGGCGCCGAGGAGCCGAAGAACTCGCCGAGTTCCTTGACGAAGGTCAGCACGGCGGGGCCGACCATGACGTGGTAGAGAACTTCGGTATCGCGCGGGATCTTTGGGAAGTATTTGGTGAAGCTGGTCTCGGTCGGTGGAATGGCAATCTTGGCTAGAATTTCACCGCCCTGCGCCTCCATTGCCGCGGAGAAATAGTCGCGGTGGTCGTGGCCGAAGGCAAAGTCGGGGTAGATCATCGTGACCTTCTTGCCCAGCGCCGAATGCACATACGGGGCCATCGCCTGCACCTGGCTCTTCACATCCGTGATGCCGGGCTGCAGCGTGTAACGGTTCAGCATGCCGCTGGCGACGTGATGGCCCTCGGAAACTACGAAATATGGCAGTTTCAACTCGCCCGCGCGGGGGGCGGAGCCGATCACCACATGGGAAAACAGCGTGCCAAAGCCGATGTCGCAGCCATGCTGGTTGGCGAATTTCTCGACCACCTCGGCGCCGCGCTTGGGGTCGGTGCCATCGTCTTCAGCGATGATTTCGACGGGCCGGCCATTGATGCCACCCCCTTCGTTGATCAGTGCCGCGGCAGCAGTTGTGGTGCGGTCGTACCAACGGCCATAGGCCGCGCCGATGCCGGTGCGGTGAACCTGAAAGCCGATCTTGATCGGCTCGGATGTCTGCGCATGGGTGTAGCGGGCCCAAAGCGGCAATGAGACGGCAGCGGTGCCGGCGGCCAGCGTCTTCAGCGCGCCGCGGCGACTGGTGGTAATGGGTTTCGTCATGGCGTAATCCCCCTGTTTGTCGTGCGGGTCGTGCTCCGGCCAAACCGGATACCCCTGCGACAAACTGTGCAAGGCGCCCGGGATTCTGTCCATATTTTTTTCCAACCGGTCAGAATCTGGGCGAGGCCAGGAGCCAGAGGCCGAAGAATGTATAGGCGATCATGAACAGAGCCATCGGCGCCTGGCTGAGCGCGGCGCGGCGGTGATCATGGAACAGACGCAGTGCCGTCGCATGGGCGACAAGCACGGCGACGATGTGGCCAAGCACCACTGCTCCGGCCTGGGTCAGGTAGATGATGCTCACGCTGGATTTGGTGCCAAAAAAACCGGTGGAGACGTAGAATTCGCCCAGCCCCAGCCAATCTGCGCCGGTCAGGAAAGGGTCGGAGAGGGCGACCAGAGCGTATTGGCCGTCGACGAGGAACGACGTAAGGTAATGTGCCACATGATAACCCAGCGCGATGGGTAAGAGCGTCGGTGCAAAATAGCAAAAACCGCGCTTCGGCGAGAGGTCGGAGCCGGCAAGGCGAAGGCCGAGCAGGACGGTCAGAGTGACGATGGCGACAAGGGTGGCATTGGCAATCACCAGGCCCAGTGTGTTGGGAACCGACACGGCAGAGCGCCCAGGAAACTCCAGCGGGTTGATGCCCAATATACCAAGCCACCAGAATGTCTCGTTCAACCCGTCGAAACTGCCGGTTCCGAGCAGGATCACGCAGAGCACGGCCAGCGACAGGGGCATGGGGCGCAGGCGAAGCATGCGCCAACCGGGTAGGCCCAGAGTCAGACGCACGCCATAGCGGGCCAGCATCGCCAGCCGCGAATAGGCACGAAACATCACGGTGAAGCCCTCGGCCCGCCGCAGCCAGCGGGGGCCGAAGACCACGCCCATGACCAGGTGGAACAGCCAATAGGCGGCCACCAGGCGGGCCAGGCGGTCCGGGTCTGCCGGGGCGGGATCGGCCAAAAGCAGATAGGAAAACCCAAGAAAGGACGCTACGCCGAGCCAGTAGCCCAGTGCGGGCGGCAATGCCGCATGGGGTTCGGGCGAAAAGGCCCGGCGGATCAGTCGCAACGGCCCGCTCCAGGGGTTCACCAGAGACCAGAGGTCGAGTATCAGGGCCTGCACCGTGACGAAACCGATCCAGAATACCGTCCAGACCACCAGCACCAGCGGGTTGGCCAACGGATCGCGCGGGCCGTCGAACCCTGCCCAGACAAGCAGGCCCAGAAACAGCGCGGCCATTGTGCTGGTGAATGTCTGGACGGGATGCAGCGAGACCGGGAACAGCGGCAGCGGTCGAAACAGCGCCATCACCAGGCGACCCGGCAGCAACACCAGCGCGAAAACCGTCAATGCCACTGCGGCGACACCGGCACCGGTATAGAGATTGGTGGGCAAGAGCAGGACCAACCCCTGTTCGGACGCATGCGCATGGGCGAGGCCCGGAGCCGAAATAAGTGTAAACTTGAGAATCGCAAGGCTGCGGATATGCTGCATGTGGCCGATGATACCCTGGGAGGCATGCAATGAAACCCAGTCGCGTCGCTGTCGCGGCAAGCCTTATTGCCATAGCGGTGGGGGCGTTCTTTGTGTTCACCGATCCCGGTGACACGCGCGCGGTCACGGTAACCGGGGCGGAACTGGTGCCGATGGGCGCGGGTTATGCCCTGACCGCCAAGATCGATAATCCCGGTGGTCCCGACCTTCTGACCGGTATCGGGTCCGAGGATGGCGATAGGGCCATGCTGTCGGGCGGCACCGGGCCGCTGGCAATTCCCTCTGACAGTACACCCGGACTTGCGATGGACGGGGTGCACGGGATGCTCTTGGGGTTGACGGGCGACACGTCAGAGGGACGGCTGGTACCGGTTGCACTGTGGTTCGAGGGTGCCGGCAAGGTGACGACCCGCGCCCGCATTACCGGCGGGATGGAGATGGACTACAGTTCAGGCTTTGACGTGCCCGCGGGCGAGCCGCGGCCGACCATCTCTATCCTGGTCACGCCAGAGGGCGAGGGATGGGCAATCGATCTGGAAACCGGCGATTTCACCTTCTCCAAGGACGCGGTCGACGGTGCCCACGAGCCCGGCATCGGTCATGGCCATCTCTACCTGAACGGGCTGAAACTGCAGCGGGTTTTCGGAACGAAGGTGATCATAGGTGCCCTGCCAAAAGGCAAATACGAACTGCGTGTCACGCTCAACACCAACGATCACCGCGCCTTTAGGGTCGATGGTCAGAAGGTGATGGCGACGGCCGAGGTCAACGTGGATTGACTTTACCCGGTCCTTCGGCATTCACTCCGCCCTATGGGCAAACAGGGATCTGAACAAGTCATTGGTGTCGATGTCGGCGGCACATTCACCGATCTGGTGATGATCGATCAGGCGAACGGTGCGGTGCGGCTGGCCAAAGTGTCCAGCACCACCGACAATCAGGCCCGCGGCGTCATGCACGCGCTGGAGGCCGCCGACGCCGACCTTGCGGCACTGGACCTGATCGTGCACGGCACCACGACGACGACCAACGCAGTGCTGGAACGCAAGCTCAGCCGCACCGGGCTGATCACCACCGCAGGATTTCGCGACGTGCTGGAACTTGGCCGCCGCACCCGACCGCAAGCTTATGGAATGAAGGGCGAGTTTCGCCCGATCATCCCGCGCGATCTGCGGCTGGAGGTGCCCGAGCGCATGGATGCGGCTGGCTGTGTGGTAGAGCCCCTGGATAAAGACGCCGTTCAGACGGCCGCGGCGACGCTGCTGGACAAGGGCTGCGAATCGGTCGTCGTCCATTTCCTGCACGCCTATGCCAATCCCGCGCATGAACTGCTGGCCGCGGAAATCCTGGCAGAGATATGGCCGAACGCGCATATCACCATGGGCCATGCCCTGCTGTCGGAAAGCCGCGAATTCGAGCGCGGTGTCACGGCGGCGGTGAATGCCAGCGTCCAGCCATTGCTCGCGCGCTATGTCGATGCCCTGGCCGGGGCGTTGCACGACGGAGGCTATGCCGGAGAACTCTTGGTGATGAACGGCAATGGCGGCATGGTCTCCGCCGCACGGGTCGCCGAAGAGGCCGCCAAGACGGTGATGTCCGGCCCTGCCTCGGGTGTGATGGCTGCTGCCTATGCAGGGCGTGTGGCCGATGTGCCCGATCTGATCACCTACGATATGGGCGGCACCTCGACCGATGTAGCACTGATCCGCGGAGCCGAACCGAGCGTATCGAACGAAACCGAGATCGAATATGCCATGCCGATCCACGTGCCGATGGTCGATGTGCGCACCGTCGGCGCTGGCGGCGGATCGATCGCACGGGTGAATGCGGCTGGCCTGCTGGAAGTTGGCCCGGAAAGCGCCGGGGCCGATCCCGGCCCGATCTGCTATGGCCGCGGCGGGACGGAGCCGACGATTTCCGACGCCAACCTGCTGCTTGGGCGGCTCGATCCCGATCGGATCACAGCCGTCGAGGGCGGCGTATCACTGGGCCATGTCCGCGATATGTTCGACACGAAGATTGGCACTCCACTGGAACTGGATGCCACCGGCGCGGCCGAAGCGGTGCTGCGGGTCGCCAACACCAAGATGGCCGGAGCGATCCGCATGGTCTCTGTCTCGCTGGGTGCCGATCCGCGCGATTTCGCGCTCTTCGCCTTTGGTGGTGCCGGACCGCTGCACGCCTGCGCCCTGGCGCGGGAACTCGGGATCCCGCGGGTGATAGTGCCACCGCGCCCGGGCATCACCAATGCCGTGGGTTGCGTCGTGGCCGATCTGCGGCACGATTACGTCCGCACTCTGAACCGGCCTCTCGACACGCTCGACATGGACGAACTGCGCGCAGTGTTCGGGGCGCAGGGCGCCGAGGGTACGGCATTGATCGACGCAGAGGTCATCACCCTGAAATCGACGCGGTGCCTGCATTCTCTAGACATGCAATTTGTCGGGCAGACACATCTGGTTCGTGTGCCGCTCGAAGACATCTCGATTGACCGGGCCGAGCTCCGCCGGCGCTTCGAGGCGGTCTATTTCGATCGGTTCCGGGTCGAACTGGCCGAGATTCGCGCCAATGTCGTCAATGTCAACACGTCCGTTGTCGGCGAACGTGCCCCGGTCGATCTGGCGATGCTGGTCGATCCTGCGGGACGCAAGGCAACGCTGGCAGAGGCGCAGAGAATCGCACGGCCGGTGTTCTTCGGCGAGTGGTGCGAAACCCCGGTCTATCGGCGCGAGATGCTGCCAGTGGATGCGGTGATCGAAGGACCGGCGGTGATAGAACAAATGGACACTACCATATTGATCGAGCCCGGCGACCGGGCGCGCAGCGATGTGTTCGGCAATCTGCTGGTCGACATCGGAGACGCGGCGTGAGCCTCGATCCTATCACCCTATCGGTCATCCAGGCCGGGCTGCAGCAGGTCTGCGACGAGATGGACCTGTCATTCTCCCGCGCCGCGTTCTCGCCGGTGATCGCCGAAGCCAACGACCGCTCTGACGGGATCTACAGCGCCGAGGACGGCAGCCTGATCGCGCAGGGTGCGGGGGGGCTGCCGGTCTTCGTCGGCACGATGCAGTATTCGACGCGAACGCTGATCGAGATGATCGCGGCGGGCAAGGCAGCCACCCCGCAACCCGGGGACGTCTACATCGTCAATGACCCCTATCTGGGCGGCACGCATCTGATGGATGTGCGTTTTGCGCGGCCGTTCTATCGCGGCGGGCGGCTCTTTTGCTGGCTCTCCAACACTGGGCACTGGCCCGACACAGGCGGAGCGGTGCCGGGCGGGTTTTCCGCTAGCGCGACGGCGGTCGAACAAGAGGGTCTGCGCCTGCCGCCGGTGCGTCTCTTCAAGCAGGGCGAACTGGACGCCGAGATCTACGCGATCATCTGTTCGAACATCCGGGTGGCCGATCAGCGGATCGGTGACGTCAAGGCCCAGGCCGCGGCGCTTGAGGTCGGCGAAGCGCGGTTGAACGCGTTGATGGATCGCTATGGTGACGCGGTCGTGGCCGAAGCGATTGCCGAGTTGCGCCGGCGCGCGGCACAGCAAATGCGGGCATTTATCGGCGACATCCCCGAGCGCCGTTACGAGGCCACCGCCTGGGTCGACAGCGATGGTGTGATCGACGAGCCGCTGGCGATCCGGCTTGCCGTATCGCGGCGGGACGACGCCCTGGGTTTCGATTTTTCCGGTTCCAGCCCGCCATGTGCCGGCCCGATGAACTCTGTCCGCGCGACCACGCTGAGCTCGGTCTATCTGGCGATGCGGCATATCTTCCCAGAGGTGCCGATCAGCGCCGGGGCCTTCGAACCACTGCAGGTCATCGGGATCGAGGGCACTTTTCTTGACGCGCGTTATCCCCGCCCGGTGTCGGGCTGCGCGGCCGAGGTCAGCCAGCGCATCGCCGAGGCTGTCTTTGCGGCGTTGGTTCCGGCCCTGCCAGACCGGGTGACAGCGGCTCCGGCGGGCACCAGCGGAAACTTCGCGTTGGGCGGGCATGACCCGGACCGCGGCCGCGATTTCGTGATGTACCAGCTATCTGGTGGAGGCTATGGCGGCAATGCTGACCATGACGGGTTGGCCAACGGGTGCTCGACCATAGGCATTTCCAAGGCGCCGCCGGTCGAGGTAATGGAACAGGCCTTCCCCGTGCTCTATCGCCACTACCGGCTGCGCGAGGGCTCCGGCGGCGCCGGGCGGCAGCGCGGCGGCTTCGGGCTGGACTATCTCATGGAACTACGCCGCGGCGAGGCGAAAGCGAGTTTTGTGATGGATCACGGACGGTTTGGGCCTCAGGGCGCGCTGGGCGGCAGCGACGGGGCGGTGAACCACGTCACGGTCTGGCGTGATGGGCAACCCTATACGCCGGAACATTTAAGCAAGGAACAGGATATTCCGTTGGCGCCGGGCGACCGCGTGCATGTGGAAACCCCCGGCGGCGGCGGCTATGGCGCTCCGTTCGATCGCGATCCGGACCTGGTTCGGACTGACGTTTTGCTGGGGTATTACACTGTCGCACAGGCGAGCGAGTTGTTCGGTGTCGAGTTTGACGGCGAAAGCATCGATCTTCCAGCCACGCGGGCGCGGCGTCAAGGCCGGTAGGGTACGATTCCGTCACGATGAGCCATTAAGCCATTGCCGATTTACCACCGACAATGGTCCGGGCTTCGTCCGTCCGGGCGCAAGGCCGGATGCCGCCCTGGGGATGGTCATGTCAGATTAACTTTGCTTGAGCAGGGCTGGGCGGTTGCGTAGCGTTGGGGAATGAACAAACCTGCCTGGTTTAAGTATTTCAAGACCAGTCCCGGTCTTGTCAGAAGAACTTGGGTGGAGGCGGGCAGGGGGTTTGCATAGCGTTTGGGAATGACCAAACCTGCCTCTTTCAAGTATTTCAAAACGAGTCCCGAGATCATCCGCCTTGCGGTGATGTTGTACATCAGGTTTCCACTTTCGTTGCGGAATGTCGAAGACCTG
>NZ_JBXWSJ010000064.1:0-22057 GCF_059613365.1 Ruegeria sp. BHSA163 | reverse complement strand
ATCGAAGTCTTTACCGAGTCTCATGGCAGACACGCAGGCGTCGTCCGTGGTGGTACAAGTCGAAAAATTGCACCTGTTCTGCAGCCAGGAGCTCAATTGGATCTGTTGTGGCGCGCGCGTTTGGAGGAACATATTGGGACGTTTCAAGTTGAACCGTTGCGGTCCCGCGCCGCCGCCGCGTTTTCAGGGCGTCTCGCATTGGCGGGGTTGAATGCAGTTGTCGCCCTTCTTTCTTTTTGCATGCCAGAACGCGAACCTCATCCGGGTATTTATAAACAAACCGAACAACTTATGGACCTATTGGGTCAGGACGAGGTTTGGCCGCTTGCCTATATGCGGTGGGAGCTCGCTTTGTTGGAAGAGCTCGGGTTTGGCCTGGATCTCAGCCGGTGTGCAGTAAACGGTGCGACGGAAGGGTTGTCATTCGTGTCACCAAAATCAGGTCGAGCTGTAAGTTCAGAGGGCGCTGGTGAATGGGCTGGCAAGCTGCTGCCGTTACCACCTTGCTTGCGAGGAGAAGGGAACGCACCAGACGAAGAAATCGCTCAGGGCTTGCGTACCACAGGATATTTTCTCCAACATCGGGTTGCTCCGTCCTTAGGTCACTCACCAATACCCGAGGCCCGAGCCCGATTTATTGATCAATTCAATCGACGGCTTTGAACACCATCTCGTGACCATCGTCATTGCGCAGGATAAGGACATTGCCTGAGACTTCAGACTGCGTCATTGCCATGAGGGCGGCAAAGAAGAACCCTTCGGCTTCAATTCCTGCGCAGAACGCTCTGGTTGCGATCAGGTCTTCTATTTCGAACCAAGGATATGGCGCACTGAGTTTACCTTCGTAACTGTTGCAGGGACCGTTCCCCGCAATGCGCCCCTCCTGCGGAAAACGTACTAGGGCGCTTGCGTCGAAAACCTGACCGTCAACTTCTTGTAGCGCCCAGACCTGATCGGCTGCGCCGTAGGCGGCGACCGTTTCATCCTTGTCGCACTGAAACAGGGAAAATAAGGGCAGGATCAATAACCAACGTGGCATAAATAGTTCCTAGCGTATCCCGGTCACACATCGAATTGATGCGCTCATCCCACACCTCCACTGGCTCGCAACAACTCCTCGCGGACCTCCATGCGCGGTCGCCAGTTGTACCGGGTATCGTCAACAACAGGTGCCCAAAACAAATCACCCCCATATCGCCAAGGGTCCAGGATGATACCCTGATACATCGAGTCCCCGGCTTTGCTTATAAGGGCCGAATGGTGAATGATACGAAATGTTGTCGGCGGTGAGGTCACCCAATGCAGTGAAAGAGTACGAAACTCTTCCTGCCGCAACCGCTTCAGCATGTCTTCCGCCCAATGATTACACAATCCGCGTTCGCGAAATCCGTTGATGACTTTGGCATTGTGCACGATCGCCGAGTCAGTGACTCGGTATTCCCGTTTCAACTGTTGGGAGTAGGAATAGGCAATTTCCGCAGCGCGTCTCGCTTCGTTTGGGTCAACCTCTGGGCCCAATGCCTGAATAGATTGCGCCAAATCGTCGACATCGCCTTGTGTCTCAGAAGGGCCAGCGGAGCACCCGGCCAAAACCAGGGTCATCGAAATGACCAAAAGCGTCGTAATGATTTTCAAACTTGCGTCCCCTTTTGGTCCCCGGGCATCGGCAATGGGTCTTTTGCTGCTGACTTCGTTTTTGCGAAATCATCAACGGATCAAAAGGGGAAGTTCCCCCTGCTGCACATCATGATGTCTGTTCAAAAGAAAGAAAAGACCCGGCGCAAAAGCCGGGTCAAGTTGGGGAAACCGCAACGGCGTCGAATTAGGCGAGCAACCGTCGCGCGATAACCTGCGCTTGAATTTCTGCAGCGCCTTCGAAAATGTTCAGAATACGTGCATCGCAAAGCACCCGGCTAATCTTGTATTCAAGTGCAAAACCATTTCCGCCATGAATTTGTAAACCATTGTCAGCAGCGGCCCATGCCACTCTCGCGCCCAACAGTTTGGCCATACCAGCCTCAAGGTCGCATCGCTGGCCGTGGTCTTTTTCCCAAGCCGAAAAATAGGTAAGTTGGCGGGCTATCATGATTTCGACCGCCATCATTGCCAACTTGCCAGAAACCCGGGGAAAGTTGATAAGCGATTTACCGAATTGCTTGCGGTCCTGCGCATATTGCATCGCGATGTCCAGCGCGCTTTGGGCCACACCAATGGCTCGGGCGGCGGTTTGGATGCGCGCGGACTCGAAGGTTTCCATAAGCTGTTTAAAGCCCTTACCTTCCTCACCACCCAAAAGGTTCTCGGCCTTTACGTGGAAACCATCAAAACCCAACTCGTATTCCTTCATACCGCGGTAGCCTAGAACCTCGATTTCGCCTCCGGTCATCCCGGGTGTGGGGAAAGGCTCCTGATCCGTGCCAGGGGTTTTTTCTGCTAGGAACATGGACAGGCCACGGTGGTCGGTACTTTCCGGGTTGGTGCGGGCCAGCAACGTCATTACGTGGGTACGTGCTGCGTGGGTGATCCAGGTCTTGTTTCCAGTGATGCTATAATCCCCGTTCTCGTCCTTAACCGCGCGGGTCCGGAGACTACCCAAGTCCGAGCCCGTATTCGGCTCTGTAAATACTGCAGTTGGCAAGATTTCAGCACTTGCAAGTTTAGGAAGCCATTCGGCCTTTTGTTCGTCGGTACCGCCTGCAAGGATCAGCTCTGCCGCGATTTCCGAACGGGTACCAAGAGAACCCACTCCGATATACCCGCGCGACAGTTCTTCGGACACCACGCACATTGAAGCCTTGGACAAGCCAAAGCCGCCGAACTCTTCGGGTATCGTCAGGCCGAAGACGCCCATTTCAGCCAGTTCCTCGATGACTTCAATCGGGATCAGCTCATCCTTTAGATGCCATTCATGGGCATTCGGCTCGACCTTTTCGATGGAGTATCTTCGGAACTGATCGCGGATCATCTCCAACTCTTCGTCAAGACCGGAAGCGCCGAACATAGTCGCTCCAAATTGGTCTTGCATCAACTCGACCAAGCGGGTGCGCGCGGCCTGACTGTTGGCCTGTGCCATCAAAGATTGAACTTCATTGCACTGAAAGCCGGACAGCGCATCCCAACCCAGCCCCAAATCTTGCAACCGCACGACCTCGCCCTGGTTCATCGGAATACCGCCCGCGACCTGGTGGAGATACTCGCCAAACGCTATCTGATGTAATAGTTGCTCGATTTCTCCGAACTTTCCTTTGGCTGATAGCGCCTCTGCCCATCGCTGCATTTGCTTAAGTGATTGATGGTAAGTGGCAAGCCATGCCAACCCGTGGGCTGCCGTTTGGTGTTCTTCAACCAACGCTCCTGAAACGCGACCATCCTGTGTCACCAATTCAAGAACTGCCACGCGAGCACGGTTAAAGACAGTCTCAACCGCCGGTATCGCTGCGCCGGTCAAAGTTAACAGGTCAGGCAAAATAGGAGTTTGGGTCATGTCAGTCATGTCTTGTCCGTCATGGGCCATGAATCGCGTCCTTCTCTGGATTGTCTGGTCATACCATGCTGCAGGTGCAGCGCAACAAAAATGCGTCAATAGCTGAAAAAAAGTTCAATAATTGCGTAATGATTTTTGCACTGCAGAGAAATTTTCGGACCCAAATTCTGTTCAAGGTCTCATTAGAGGCGATGAATCTGTTTAGTTATACAAGTGGTGACGGGGATTGGCCGGGCCATTTTATCTTTCGGCGGAGGTATCGCCGACCACCGTTAGCAACGAGTTATTCTTCACGGCTTATTAGCCCGCTTCGTTTGTCAAAAAACCAAAACCCGAAATACAATCCCAGCATCAGAAAAAAGAGACCGGAAATATCGCCAATCAAAAAAGCGATGTACTCCGCCGCAGCGCTACCAAAAGTCAGATTCGTCAGCCCTGATACCAAAAAGGAAGTCACGATGCCGACTCCCATCACGCAAAGCCAACATGGTCGCTGGTGGGGGTTAGGGAACAGGTCCCAACCAAGCCATTTGCAGGAATAAAAAACAATCGGGGCGGTCGCCACTGCAATAGCCATTGCGAACAGACGGCTCGGTAAGAACACATCCCACCCGCCGACCATGGCGAATACCAAAAATACTCCCGGCAACAAAGCGATGATAGAGCGCCATCCCAAAAGCCAAGCTGACAATACGCGCACGCCGTGGGGCAGAAATAGCAGACTGGCATGGCTGGGATATTCGGGAAAGAATATGTTTTGGAGCGGCATCAACATTTCAAAAGTGAGAACTGACGCAATCACATAGGCCGATGAGGCCAGCAAAGTTTCAAAAACCCACCTTTGCACCAGATATGTCGCCTTACATCAAATGTGCGTCATTTGGGGCCATGCACGATATACCGTCCCCGGTTTGCGCTGCCGCTTTGCGACATATAGCCTTTTTGAACAAGCGACTTAAGAGCCCGGAAAAAAGTGGGGCGCGAGACACTTTGGACCAGTGTGTGTTCAATTAGTCCGAATGTCCGCACTTCATCACCGCGTTTCGATAATTCCTCTGCAGCATAGTAGATGTCGCGCTCGACCGGAGACAGCTCTTCGAGGCCCAGTGTTCTCTCCATGCTTTGCATCAACTTGCGTAATTCGGTTAGCTTCGAAATCTCAGTCATAACGTACCTGTCATGTTCAGTGCCAATTTCCGGTGAGTTTCGGACGCATAAGCGGTGCGTGACTAGGGCAGTCTCCGCGTAACTTATTGACACTATTCCCCATTTTACTTGCCGTTGATCCGCCTTGAACTGGGTGTGAGTGGTTTGGCAAAGGCAGATCAAAAGCTGTTCAAGTTTTTTCCCAACGAGTAAGCGCTGGGCCCGTCTAGTCGTATTGACGTATCAAATTACCGCAAGCAGTAGGATCGCGCAACGCGTTCTCCGCTTGGTCAAAAGGAAGCCGTCAAAAATCGAATTTGAACGCGGCGTAAAAGGGGCCGAGGGCCCCTTTCACCCTTTAGCCGATTGCAACGGCTTTAATGTCTTCGTCGATAAATGGCAGATATTGTTCAAAGTTTTCCGAGAACATTTGAACGAGTTTTTCAGCCTGCTTGTCAAATGCCACCTGGTCGTCCCAAGTGCGTCGCGGGTCTAGCAAAACCTCTGGAACGCCCGGCACGGACACAGGCACGTCAAAACCGAAATTAGCGTCCTTACGAAATTCGGCGTCGGCCAAAGATCCCTCAAGCGCGGCTGTCAATAGAGCACGTGTGGCCTTGATCGGCATACGGCTACCGACACCGTATGCCCCACCAGTCCAGCCGGTGTTAACCAACCAGCAGGTCGCTCCATGTTGGGCAATCTTTTCACGTAGAAGGTTTCCGTAGACTTCGGGCCGTCGCGGCATAAACGGGGCGCCAAAGCAGGTCGAGAAAGTCGGCTGCGGTTCAGTCACGCCGCGCTCCGTACCTGCTACCTTTGACGTAAACCCAGACAGAAAGTGATACATCGCCTGCGCAGGTGTCAGTCGCGCAATTGGGGGCAGCACGCCGAATGCGTCGCAAGTCAGCATGATAATATTCTTTGGATGTCCTCCAAGTGCGGTCGCCGACGCGTTAGAGATGTACTCCAACGGATAAGCACACCGCATGTTCGCCGTCATCGAGTCGTTGTCGAAATCCAGTTCTTTGGTTTCCGGATCGAACACCATGTTTTCAATCACGGTGCCAAATTTTGACGTGGTCGCGTAAATCTCAGGTTCGGCTTCTGGATTGAGATTTAGTGTTTTTGCATAGCACCCACCTTCGAAGTTGAAAGTGCCACGGTTTGACCAACCGTGCTCGTCATCCCCAATCAAAACCCGGGTCGGGTCGGCCGACAGTGTGGTCTTGCCAGTACCGGACAAGCCAAAGAACACGGCTGTGT
The DNA here is from genome assembly GCF_059613365.1 of Ruegeria sp. BHSA163. Taxonomy (NCBI): domain Bacteria; kingdom Pseudomonadati; phylum Pseudomonadota; class Alphaproteobacteria; order Rhodobacterales; family Roseobacteraceae; genus Ruegeria; species Ruegeria sp. BHSA163. The sequence continues at coordinate 16,161 of NZ_JBXWSJ010000064.1, read as the reverse complement.
CTACTGGGTTTCCAACCGCGTGGTTGGCCGAGCAATGCATAGGCATTACGCCCTTTTCTGGAAGCATATAGTTCAGAAGCGTGAATACTGACTTCTTATTCTCGCCCGCGTATTCAGTACCGCCGATTAGAATAAGTTTTCGATCAAAGTTCAGGGCGATCACCGTGTCGCTTTTACAATCATGCTTTTTGGGATCGGCCTTGAAGCTTGGGCAGTTGATCACCGTAAAATCTGCAGTGAATTCATCCAAATCTTCCCGGTCGGGACGGCGCAACAAGTGTCGAATAAAAAGGTTGTGCCACGCATATTCGGTTACCATACGCACATTGATTGAATGGGCCGGATCGGCGCCGCCAACAAGGTCCTGAACAAAATAGTCCCGGCCCTTCATGTGTGCAGTCATGTCGTCGTAGAGCGCGTCAAATCCCTTTGGGCTCATAGCGGCGTTGTTTTCCCACCAGATGGTGTCTTTGACGCTGTCCGTCTCAACCACGTGCTTGTCTTTGGGAGAGCGACCGGTGAACTTGCCCGTTGAGACAAGAAATGCACCCCCTTGCCCAAGCGTTCCTTCGCCCCGTTTGATTGCTTCTTCGATCAGCGCCGGTTCGATGTAATTGTAATAGACATTTCCCAGACCCTCGATGCCCTGATTTTCGAGGCGGAATTGCGGGTTAACCCGTCCAGATGTCATGCGTTTCTTCTCCTTTGGCGGCGCGGGGGCCACTGGGCCTTTGCGCTCTTGGGGCAATCGGCGGGAAATTTCCCGGCTACAGGCGGGTCTTACCATGGTCGTTCAGGGCATGAACAGAAGGGTTTGGCGTAGTTAGCGCAATCAAAGTCAGGTTTAGCGCCACCAATAATTTCCTGTTGGAAAAACGGGCGTGTTTAAGCGAGCGGGTACGGCTTTTTTGTCGCATCTGAGCGCCAACGTTTATGTGATTCGTGAAATCAGATTGATTCGCGGCCTTAAAAAAGCCAAACATGCCGTACAAAAAAGCGAATTATAGCGTTGAGTGAGCAGAAACAGGGGTAAACCCGATGTCAAAGATTGCACTGGTGGATGACGACAGAAATATTCTGACGTCAGTATCCATGACTCTCGAAGCCGAAGGGTTCGAGGTTGAAACTTACAACGACGGACAGGCGGCGCTGGACGCGTTTAACAAGAAACTGCCTGACATGGCTGTTCTGGATATCAAGATGCCACGGATGGATGGCATGGACCTGCTGCAGCGCCTGCGGCAGAAAACCCAGATGCCTGTCATTTTTCTGACGTCCAAGGATGACGAGATAGATGAGGTTTTGGGGCTGCGTATGGGCGCTGACGACTACGTCAAAAAGCCATTTTCGCAGCGACTGTTGGTTGAGCGGATTCGCGCCTTGCTGCGAAGGCAAGAGGCGAATGATGGCGACGTATCGAACAGCAATACCGGCGATACCAAAGTGATGGAGCGGGGCGAGCTTCGGATGGATCCGCTGCGTCACGCAGTCAGCTGGAAAGGCAACGACGTCTCGTTGACAGTAACCGAGTTCTTGCTGTTGCAGGCGTTGGCCCAACGTCCTGGATTCGTCAAAAGCCGTGATCAGTTGATGGATGTCGCTTATGATGACCAAGTATACGTGGACGACCGGACCATTGACAGTCATATCAAGCGTCTGCGCAAAAAAATGCGCGCAGCCGATCCTGAATTTTCGGCCATCGAGACGCTCTACGGCATCGGATACCGTTACAACGAAGAATAGGCTCGTCAGTCTGTCAATAGGCAAAGGGGTCTCGTGCGCGATACCGATCTAGATAATGAGTTGCGCGACGGAGATGTCGTACTCGGGGACGATTGGGTCATCCCGCAGGATACCGATGCATCCGATCTGCAAGAAAAAAGATCGCGGCGTAATCTGTTTGCGTTGCGCAGTTCTCCTTTGGCTCGCAGGATTATCACATTTAATCTGATCGCGTTGATCATACTTGTGGCGGGCCTGCTGTACCTAGACGACACTCGAAAAGAGCGAGTTCAACAAACGGCGCAAAACCTGATAGGCGATGCCCAATTGGTCAGCAACGTCTTTGAGACTCAACTGCGACAACCGGGGGTAGGCAATTCAAGCGGTCTGGATGTGCGCGATACTTTGTCGGGATTGACATTGCCCGAAGGCGGCGAAGTTTTTGTTTACGACAGCACCGGTACACTAATTGGGTGGACGCGTGGCGCCACTCCGGCAGTGGAATTACCCAGCTTATTGCGGTCTGACAGCGACGTTCCAACCGGCGGAACCCTTATCAGCGACGCGCTGACAGCGGTTTGGAACGGAGTCTCTTCGGTTTTCAGTCAAGGTCCCCAAGACACAGCGCCGACCTTGGCCCAGCGGGTACAGGAGATGGTTCCGCAAACACTGGATGGCGGTTTGCAGGTGCAAGCCGTCTCAGATCATTCGGGCGCAACCGTGATCGTAGCTGTCGCGCCGATCATGCTGGACAGCGCCACAGTTGGGGCCGTAGCAATGGCAGGTCCAGCAGGTGAAATTGACGCGCTGGCCCGGCAAGAACAAGAGCGCATTCTGCAGATGTTTGTTGTGGCCTTACTAGTTTCGGTTGGCCTGAGCCTTGTTCTGGCCTCTACAATCGCCAACCCCTTGGCAGATCTCGCATCCGCCGCGGAAATGGGCAGGGATCCGGGCGCGGGAGTGAACCCAGGACGTATTCGCATCCCCGACCTTAGTGCGAGGCCAGATGAGATTGGCCGCCTTAGCCGCGCGTTGCGGGGTATGGTCAATGCCCTCTATAACCGGATCGATGCCAATGAGCAGTTTGCTGCAGACGTCGCGCACGAGATCAAGAACCCTCTGGCCAGTCTTCAATCGGCGGTAGGAACCCTGAGAAGGGTCAAGCGTGAAGACCAGCGCGACAAGCTTTTGGGTGTCATTGAACATGATGTCCGGCGTTTAGACCGTTTGGTAAGTGATATTTCGAATGCGTCCAGACTGGATGCGGAACTGGTTAAGGAACAGGAACAGCCATTCGACCTTTTGAAATTGTTGGACAATATCGGTCAATTTCTGGGCGAAGACGCACAGTCCAAAGGTATCGACTATATTACCGACCTGCCGCAAGGTCCGATTGTGATCAATGGTCTCGAAGCCCGGCTGGCACAGGTTTTTGTTAACCTGATAACCAACGCTATTTCCTTTTGTCATGACGGGGATGCCATACGTGTCTGGGTGCGTCAGCGGGACAACAGGGTGCTCGTCGTGGTCGAGGATACAGGACCTGGAATCCCGGACCAGGCGCTGACCAAGGTCTTTAAAAGATTTTATTCACAGCGCCCGGAAGAACACTTCGGCAATAACTCGGGACTAGGGCTGGCGATTTCCAAACAGATTGTCGAGGCACATGGCGGTGTCATCTGGGCCGAAAACATCCGACCAACCGAGGCGGACATTACTTCGGATCCACTTGGTGCCCGCTTTGTCTTGGGGCTTCCTGTCTAGAGCATGGCTGTCGAACAATTGTCTGATGTTGCGGGCCGAGACGCGGCTTGTATACACGCCACGTGCATTGCGGTGATGCAATGCGGGGTACTGTTTCTCGGAGCACCGGGTTCAGGCAAATCCACTCTGGCCTTACAGATGATGGCGCTTGGCGCCGACTTGGTATCAGACGATCGGGTCATACTGACAATGAAAGGTGGCTACGTCGTGGCCGAAGCGCCACCGGAAATCCAAGGGTTAATCGAAGCACGGGGAATTGGGCTTTTGCGTGCGGAGGTCGCAAGCGCAACCGAGGTCAAATATGTCGTGGACCTTGACCATTCAGAGGGTGCAAGGTTGCCGGAACATAGCTATACACAGGTCCTGAGGCAAACTGTTCCCTTGCTTCGGGGCGCCGACATTCCCAATTTGGCGGCAGCTTTGATGCAACTCGCAAAAAAAGGGCGCGTGAACCCGGCATGGCCGAACAACTGACCCCACAGCAACGTATTGTGTTGGTGACCGGCCCCTCGGGTGCCGGGAGGTCCACAGCGATTCATGTGCTGGAAGACCTTGGATTTGAGGCCATCGACAACCTTCCTATGGGGCTGTTGATGAGATTGCTGGACGGACCAGAACCCGCGCAGCCAATGGCGCTTGGCATTGACGCGCGCAACCGGGATTTTTCGACCATTGGGTTCATTGAATTAGCGGCTACTTTGGGCCAAATGGCGGATGTCGATCTAACAATCCTGTATCTGGACTGCCGCAACGATGTTCTGCTGCGTCGGTTTTCAGAGACCCGAAGGCGGCATCCAGTTGCTGCAGATGCCAGCCCTGAAACTGGGATATTGCAGGAAAAAGAGCTGTTGCAACCCATCCGTGAGATTGCTGACACCCTTATCGATACAAGTGCACTCAATGTACATCAATTGCGGGAAGAAGTTGAGCGCTGGTTTGCACCGAAGGGCGGCAGGCATCTAGCAGTTTCGGTCGAGTCATTTTCCTACAAACGTGGTCTGCCGCGTGGGTTGGATATGGTTTTTGATTGCCGTTTTCTGGCTAATCCCTACTGGCGTTCGGAATTGCGAGAGGCGGATGGTCGAAACCCGGATGTGGCGACCTATGTTCAGTCAGACATGAACTATTCGGCCTTCTTCGAACGCGTCGTTGATCTTCTTCTGGAACTTTTGCCTGCGTTCCGCGCAGAGGGTAAGGCGCACCTTTCCGTAGCCTTTGGTTGCACCGGTGGGCAACACAGATCGGTCGCAGTGGCCGAAGCTGTTGCAAAGGCTCTTGCGGAAGGGGGTCAGCCAGTGGCAATTAGGCACCGCGAAATGGAACGACGCGCATTGAATGTGAGGCCGGATTGATCGGGATTGTGATCGTAGCACATGGGGGATTGGCGCAAGAATATCTGGCCGCCATGCAGCATGTTGTCGGCAAGCAGCCTGGATTGATCGCTATCTCAATCGAAGCGGATCATGACCGGGACAAAAAACAAACCGAAATTTGTCTCGCTGCCGACGAAGTGGATGTTGGCGACGGCGTGGTCGTTGTCACAGATTTATTTGGCGGTAGCCCATCGAACCTGAGCATGCGAGCCTGTGCGCCCCAGGATCGGCGAATCCTTTACGGTGCCAACCTGCCAATGCTGATAAAATTGGCCAAAAGTCGCCACCTACCCGTGCCCGAGGCGGTGCGCCTCGCGCTTGAGGCTGGACGAAAATACATCAATGCGCAAAATGTGACATTGGATTAAGACTGGAATAATTCAATATGGCCACCAGAAGCTTGAAAATAGTAAACGAAAAGGGATTGCATGCCCGCGCGTCAGCCAAGCTGGTCGAAGTCGTAGAGGGGTTTGATGCGCAGGCGGAAGTATCGCGCGAGGGTCTTTCTGCGTCCGGCGATAGCATAATGGGCCTTTTAATGTTGGCAGCGTCGCGCGGAAGCACTATTGACGTTGAGACGTCCGGCCCGGATGCTGAGGCGTTGGCAGATGCACTGGAAACACTGGTGAACGACAAGTTCGGAGAGGGTTTCTAAACAATCGCTGCCACGACAAGAAGGACGGGAATACCAGGAATTGGCGGAAACCACGCACGATACCAAGACGAACCCTGTTGTGAGTGATAACTCGGATCAGGGTGAGGTCTATGACCGCAGGACCCTGACCTACGCAAACTCGTTCGACGATGCGTGGACCTCGACCGCGATCCGCGCCATCGAATGGATGACGGGAAAACTCACCATTCTGCGGATGGTCAACAAATTCGAAAAGCGAAACGAGCACTACCGCGGCCAAAAATTCTGGGGCGGCGCGCTTGAAATCATGGGTATCACTCTAACGACGCCGGCCGAGCAAATCGCGCGAATTCCAAAAGAAGGGCCGGTCGTAGTTGTAGCCAATCACCCGCATGGAATGGTGGATGGTATGATACTGGCCGAACTGATCGGTCGCGTGCGCAGCGATTACCGGATTCTGACGAGATCAGTTTTGACCGGACTGGACGAGGCGGCAACATCTTTCATGATCCCCGTCCCATTTCCTCATGATCCGGAAGCACAGTCCAAAATGCTTGAAATGCGTGGGAAAGCCATGGAACACCTCAAAGAAGGGGGGGTCGTAGCTCTTTTCCCATCGGGTGTGGTTATGTCTTCGGATGACTGGTTTGGCCCAGCGCAGGAACGTGAATGGAATGTATTTACGGCTAAAATGATCCGCCGGTCTGGCGCGCGTGTTGTGCCGATATTCTTTCCAGGTTGCAACTCGAGGTGGTATTTGATTGCTAACCGGGTGTCGGCCATCTTGCGTCAGGGGCTGTTGTTGCATGAAATTGTGCGATCATGCAACAAACCTCAATCTCCGGTTATTGGCGAGCCGATTTCCGATAAGGACATGGGTCTTTTGGAAAGCGATCCTCGGGGCTTCATGGCGTGGCTTCGAAATCACACATTGGCTTTAGGCCAGTCGCGCAAATCCTGATCTTTTGTTTTTGACCAAAGTTCCGCAGGATTTTGCCGAATTTCCAGTTGTTAGGCGCCTTTTAGTTAATCTTCAACGTGTCGGAACCGGAACTTCCCCACGGTAATCGTAAAAACCGCGATCTGTTTTGCGACCTAACCATCCGGCTTCGACATATTTTGTTAGCAACGGACAGGGACGGTACTTGGTATCCGCCAATCCATCGTGCAGCACATTCATGATCGCAAGACAAGTATCCAGACCAATGAAATCAGCCAGTTCCAGCGGGCCCATTGGATGATTTGCGCCGAGTTTCATGGATTGGTCGATGGATTGAACGCTTCCGACGCCTTCGTACAGTGTATATACTGCTTCGTTGATCATCGGCATTAGAATACGGTTCACGATAAAGGCCGGAAAGTCTTCGGCGCTGGCGGACGTTTTACCCAGACGATCCACAACAGCCTTGCACGAGTTGAATGTTTCTTCGTCAGTTGCAATACCGCGAATCAGTTCGACCAGCTGCATTACCGGAACCGGGTTCATGAAGTGGAACCCCATAAACCGTTCAGGTCGATCGGTTCGACTCGCCAGCCGCGTTATTGAGATGGACGACGTATTTGAGGTCAGTATCGTATGAGGTTGCAAATGCGGTTGAAGATCCTCAAATATCGCTTGTTTGACAGCCTCCCGCTCTGTCGCGGCTTCGATTACAAGATCGCTCTGGCCTATATCGGGCAACCGCAACGTGGTTTTTATCCGGGCAAGTGCCGCTTGGACTGCATCATCCGTCACTTTCCCTCGCGATGCCTGCCGTGCAAGATTGGACTCGATTGTAGCCATGGCATTTTCCAACGCTTCCTCACTGATGTCGTTCAGCAGAACGTCATAGCCCGCCAACGCCATAACATGAGCTATCCCGTTGCCCATCTGGCCTGCGCCGATAACTCCCACCGATTTAACATCCATAGCCTGGTGCCTTTTATGCTGAATACCGCGTCATTATGGGCAGTTCGGTCTCGGCGACAAGGGGATGAGGTAAGTCAAGGTCGCTTCAAATGCGCACATTAGGAGTTTTGTAAGAACTCAGGTGCCATGATCGTAGCTGGGTGATGAAAAGTGGGTAAATGTGATGAGCTATCAACCATTTGCAGCAAACGGTGTTGCAGAGTCATTTTGTCGTTATGGTCGGTCCAATTTGTGGTATCGAGGACCGCAGCGGTCACTAGACGTCCCTTACGTGACCTGCATCGGCGATCAAGAAACCTATGGCCGATTCGTCGAGACCCCATATGCCGCAGGACTGGAGAGGATTCTGAGCCGGCGTTGCATAAATCTGGGCAGCCTATTTGTTGGGGCGGAAGCTCTGTATCGGGACGAAGGGTTGCGAGAAATTGCGGATAGTGCCGAAATGTGCATCCTGCAACTACCAAGTGTCGCGGGGCAAACAAATCGGTTTTACCGGGTCCACCCGCGCCGCAATGATCGGTTTGTTGCGCCAGCACAAGAACTGGTCGATCTGTTTCCCGAAGTGGACTTTACCGATATTCATTTTGTGCGCCATCTTCTCAATCGACTGAAATTCGTATCAGGTACAAGATTTCTCACTGTGGCTGAGGAATTGCGCCTAAAATGGGTCGAAATAATCGGTAGCTTTCTGAGGTCGGTTTCGACGCCCGTCATTCTGCTTTGGCTGGATGTTCAAGCCGAAGACGGTGGTCAATCATTGGGTGATCCCGTTGCCATCCAGCCCGAAATGTTTGACGCGGTGAAGTCAAGCTCAGTTCAATCGCTGAGAGTGAATCTACGAACATCTGGTGAATCCGATGACTTGGAGGATGTTATCTTTGGCACACTTCAACAACCGATCGCTGAGCACATGATAGGTCCGGCAGCACATCGTCGGATCGCGGAAATTCTGTCTCGTACTATTTTGGATATGTAACGAAAAAGGCCCGCCTTGTTCGGCGGGCCCGTATATGATCGTTGGCGTATATACCGCCTTGATCAGCCAAGCTTTTCCGTTAGTTCCGGCACAGCTTGGAACAGATCGGCGACCAGACCAAAATCAGCGACCTGGAAGATCGGCGCTTCTTCGTCTTTGTTGATCGCAACGATAACTTTCGAGTCCTTCATACCGGCCAAGTGCTGGATCGCACCAGAGATACCGACAGCGACATACAGATCGGGTGCAACTACCTTACCTGTCTGACCCACTTGCCAGTCGTTCGGTGCGTATCCGGAGTCTACAGCGGCACGCGACGCTCCTACCGCGGCGCCCAGTTTGTCTGCCAGACCCTCAATCAGCTTGAAATCCTCTTCCGAGCCGACGCCGCGTCCGCCAGAAACCACTACACCGGCCGAAGTCAGTTCCGGACGGTCGCTTTCCGCAACTTTGTCCTCGACCCATTCAGATAGGCCCGGGTTAGCACCGACCGAGATGGTTTCGACCGAGGCCGAGCCACCTTCACCCGCAGCCTCAAAGCTGGCGGTTCTAATGGTTACGACTTTTTTCGCATCGTTCGACTTAACGGTTTGGATGGCATTGCCAGCGTAAATAGGACGTTCGAAAGTCGAACCGTCCACAACGCCAGAAGCGTCAGAAATCACCATAACGTCCAGCAGCGCAGCAACGCGGGGCATTACGTTTTTGGCATCAGTTGTGGCGGGCGCTATGATGTGTTCGTAATCATCAGCCAGCCCCACGATCAGTGCAGCAGTCGATTCCGCGAGACGATGACCAAGAGAGGCATCTTCGGCGACCAGAACTTTTGCAACGCCGTCGATCTTGGCGGCGGCGTCGCCAGCAGCAGCGGCAGAACCACCCGCAGCCAGAACAGTTACATCACCCAGTGCCTTCGCAGCGGTCACTGCCTTAGCAGTTGCGTCAAACGCCAGTTCGCCATTGTTGACTTCAGCGAGAAGAAGAACAGCCATTATACAGCCCCCGCTTCTTTGAGTTTCTCGACCAGCTCGTCGACCGAGCCAACGACAATACCAGCGGCTCGTGCCGGCGGCTCTTCTGTTTTGACGACTTCCAAGCGCGGAGTGACATCGACGCCGTAATCCGCAGCAGTTTTCTCATCCAGCGGCTTTTTCTTTGCCTTCATGATGTTCGGCAAAGACGCATACCTTGGTTCGTTAAGGCGCAGGTCGACGGTTACAATTGTTGGCATCTTGACGCTTATGGTTTGCAGCCCGCCATCTACCTCGCGTGTGATCTTGGCGCTGTCGCCTTCGATATCCACCTCTGAGGCGAAGGTGCCTTGCGACCAGCCCAACAGAGCTGAAAGCATCTGGCCGGTGGCGTTCATATCATTGTCAATCGCTTGCTTACCGGCCAGAACCAGACCGGGCTGCTCTTCTTCGACCACTTTGGCGAGGATTTTGGCAACGGCCAACGGCTCGATATCCTGGTGAACGTCATCAGCCGCTACAACCAGAATGGCGCGGTCGGCTCCCATTGCCAGAGCGGTTCGCAGGGTTTCCTGCGATTGCTTGACGCCGATCGAAACAGCGATGACTTCGTCAGCCTTGCCAGCCTCTTTCAGGCGGATCGCCTCTTCAACTGCAATTTCGTCGAACGGGTTCATCGACATTTTGACATTGGCGAGATCGACGCCGCTACCGTCCGCTTTGACGCGAACCTTCACGTTATAGTCAATCACGCGTTTGACAGGCACGAGTACCTTCATTTTTGCGCTTGCTCCTTACAAAAACGGTAAGCCGCAAAGCGACTCCACCAATGCTCTCGGACGTCTGAATAACGACTCAATCCTCGCCACAACAGGGCAAAATCGTCACGTCATGTCGTTGAGACGTCGCGTTTCGTTATTTTTGAGGCACCTTTACGTTGGTAAATGCCCGACTGACATATCTTCAGCGGTTTGCGCCTGGCACCCAAAGCACGTCATCGCGGCCATTGTTGTTCGCACAACGCGCGGCAACGAAGAACCAGTCGCTCAGCCGGTTCAGATATTTCACGGCTGTTTCATTTACCGGTTCCATATTTGTCAACTCGACTGCCAAACGTTCTGCACGGCGAGAAACAGTCCGGCAAACATGCAAATGGGCTGCGAGACGCGAACCGCCTGGTAAAATAAAACTACGCAGTGGTTCCAGCTTTTCATTCATCATGTCGATTTCAGCCTCAAGCCGATCGATCTGCGCCGGAACGATGCGCAGCGGCGGATAGTCGGCTTCGGCATCCTTGTCCATGTCTGGTCGGCAAAGGTCAGCGCCAAGATCAAACAAGTCGTTCTGAATACGGGAAAGCGCGGTCTGGACCTCATCCTCGGCTTCAGTTCGGGCAACGCCAACAAAAGCATTCAGTTCGTCCACCGTTCCATATGCGGTTACGCGACCGGAGTACTTCGCGACGCGTTCACCATTACCCAGCGCAGTTTTGCCATCATCGCCTGTTCGGGTGTAAATTTTGTTTAGAACAACCATTATTGAACCCCCTGTCCGCGCAGGTACACGTAGAGCACAATCAGCACCACGGCAATGAACTGAAACAGGATACGCAGCCGCATCATTTTGTTGCTTTTCAATGCAGCGTCCCTACCGGGTTTTCCGAAATTCGAGATGCCTATTACCAATACAGCAACAACAGCCGCCATGGCCAAAAGCAAAACGACCATCAACAGGTCCATGATCGCACCGTCCGTTTATTGTTTCGATGGTTGTCATCTAGCGTCGTACGTCAAAAAAGCGAACGAGTAATATCGCCTCAGATGTCCGAAAGAATGCGATCAATCGAGCGTGTGGGCAGAATGCGGCGAAGATAACCAGCAATATATGTGGGTGTTGTTACGTAGTAGCGTGCCCGTGGGCGCTTTGATTCAACGGCAACGGCCAGTTTTTTCGTCACAGCCGAAGCCGGCAGTTCGAACTTATCCGTCCCCGGGGATTGATAAAGCCGCTTGAGCAACGAGGATTCGTATTTTTTGCGAAGCGCCGAATTCTCCCAGTCAACAAAGCGTTCGAACATAGGAATCGAGTTTTCGCGGATTTTAGAAGTTATTGGCCCGGGTTCGATCAAAATGACCTTGATGTCTGTATCTCGCAACTCTAGCCGCAGAGTGTCGGTAAGGCCTTCGATAGCATATTTCGTCGCCACGTAAGCACCGCGCCATGGAAATGCGACCAGTCCAAGAACGGACGAGTTCTGAACAATTCGACCGTGCCTCTGCGCGCGCATAATTGGTATGACTTGGCGGGTAAGTTCGTGCCAACCAAAGACGTTGGTTTCAAAAATTTGCCGTAGGCCGTCCGTAGGAACATCTTCGACAGCGCCAGGAAGGCCGTGCGCTCCATTGTTGAACAGGGCGTCGAGCGTACCGCCAGTCGCTTCCAGAACCTGAGAAAGACCAGAAGAGATAGATCCAGTTTTAGTATAGTCGATCAAAGGACTGTCAAAGCCCTTTGCACGCAGCCTGTCACAATCGTGCTGTTGGCGGCATGACGCAAATACCCGCCACCCGCGTTCGCGCATTCCGTGGGCAGCATCCAGACCAATGCCGGAAGAACAGCCGGTAATTAGAATTGATTTTTGCATTGAGCTTCCACACCACAATCAGATTCATAGGTATGGCGTGTTTTGCAGCAGGGCAATGTCACCTGTGAATCAATTATTGGGTTTGCGGACCAGTGATGCGGAAACCCAACCCATCTGTTGCTGGGGCAGCAAACGGAGGCGCAGCCAGCCGGTCCCGGACTCGCTGATAACCTCGACTCTTTGGCCCAACGTCGCTTTACCAATCACAGGGTAGATCGTCCCCGGCCCGTCGCGTAGATTCACGCGTGTGCCGGAAATCTCACGAATGTCCTGTTTAGGTTCAGTCACGACAGAGGTTGTAGGTATAACTGCGCTTTGCGCATCAGTGGAAATTTGTTGCAGCCCAGCGGCGCCTTCTTCCAAGGACGCCAGTGTCAGGTTTGCCCCCTGATTGTTAAATGTGGAAAAGCCTATCAATGGCTGAGCTTCAGGTTCTTCAATAAATTCGACCACCTCTTCCGACACAATCTTGGGTTTAGGTGCAACCTTTGGTTTCAACTCCACCTCGTCGGGTACGGCACGCACAGTCACCTTGGTAACAAGCTCTTGGGCTTGTGGCACAGGTTTTGGTGCTGGTTCCGAAACGGATGCAACGCGTTCAGGCTGGGTTCCGCGTTCCCCGCGGGGTTCAAAATCGGGTCCTCCGCTTGCAACGTAGAAGGTCCACCCAAGAACGGCAAAAGTAACAATAATAAGGCGCGTCATGGCGCTTCCCCCGGTAATCGCAACAAAGAATTTTGGCAGCGGTCTAATCTCAGACAACCTAACATATTTAGTGCGCCGAGTCGAAAAACGGGGAAAAACCGGGGCTTGCGTCCCCCCTGTTGCAAAAAGCGCGACTTACCTCAGCTAAAATATGTGTTGCTTGCTTTACCGCGGCGCTTTTGGGGCGTATCACATCATCTATGAATGATACGATTGACGACCCCAATATGGAGGCCCCTGATAACGGGGGCGAGGTAGCCGAGCCGCTGCGCCGCGCCATCGGTGAACGTTACCTGACATATGCGCTTAGCACGATTATGCACCGGGCGTTGCCGGACGCGCGAGACGGTCTGAAGCCTGTTCACAGGCGAATCCTCTATGCGATGCGCGAGCTTCGACTCAGCGCGACCGGGGGCTTCCGCAAGTCTGCCAAAATATCCGGTGACGTGATGGGTAACTATCACCCTCATGGCGACGCCGCTATTTACGATGCAATGGCGCGACTGGCGCAGGACTTTAACGTTCGCTACCCGCTGGTGGATGGGCAGGGAAATTTTGGCAATATCGACGGCGATAACCCTGCAGCCTCTCGGTACACCGAGGCGCGGATGACCATCGTAGCCGAAGCTTTGCTGGAAGGCTTGAATGAAGACGCGGTCGATTTCCGAGACAACTATGACGGTACGCTGACCGAACCTGTAGTTCTGCCTGCGCAGTTTCCTAACCTTTTGGCCAATGGCGCAAGTGGCATCGCCGTGGGCATGGCAACGAATATCCCGCCACATAATATTGCCGAATTGTGCGATGCATGCTTGCACCTGATAAAGACGCCGGATGCACGCGATGACACGTTGCTCAACTACGTGCCGGGTCCAGATTTCCCAACCGGCGGCGTAATAGTCGAACCGCCAGAAAGCATTGCACAAGCCTATCGAACCGGACGCGGGTCATTTCGGCTGCGCTGCAAATTCGAAGTAGAAGATCTGGGCCGTGGCCAATGGCAAATCATAGTCACCGAAATTCCGTATCAAGTTCAGAAATCCAAGCTGATTGAAAAGATCGCTGAGCTGATCCAAACCAAGAAAGTCCCCATACTGGCCGATGTTCGCGATGAATCCGCCGATGACATTCGACTGATCTTGGAGCCGCGATCAAAGAACGTGGATCCAGAGGTGTTGATGGGAATGCTTTACCGCAACTCGGATCTGGAAGTGCGGTTCAGCCTGAACATGAATGTGCTGATCGACGGTGTGACCCCCAAGGTCTGCTCGATGAAGGAAGTGTTGCGGGCATTCCTGGATCACAGGCAGGAGGTGTTGCAGCGTCGTTCGCGTCACCGGCTTGGCAAGATCGATCATCGGCTTGAGGTTTTGGAGGGCTTTATCGTCGCCTTCCTGAACCTTGATCGCGTAATTGACATCATCCGGTACGATGACGACCCCAAAGCCGCGCTAATGCGCGAAAATTGGGGCATTGACCATGTTCGGGCGACCAGCGAGGCCGACTATGTCTCGCCGGCGCCCGGTGAAGGCGAACTGTCCGAAGTTCAGGTCGACGCTATTCTAAACATGCGTCTGCGCAGTTTGCGCCGACTCGAAGAGATGGAGTTAATCCGCGAGCGCGACGCACTGATGGAAGAACGCGCCAATCTCGAAGATTTGCTCGCCGATCCGGGTTTGCAGTGGGCCAAAATCGCCGAACAGTTGAGGGAAACAAAGAAAACCTTTGGAAAGGACTATGAAGGTGGTTCCCGCCGCACTCGTTTTGCAGAAGCCGGCGAGGTAGAGGAAGTACCCCTTGAGGCGATGATCGACAAGGAGCCAATAACGGTCGTCTGTTCGCAAATGGGCTGGATACGCGCGATGACGGGCCACATCGACTTGTCGCGCGAGCTAAAATTCAAGGATGGCGACGGACCGCGATTTATTTTCCATGCTGAAACCACCGATCGACTTTTGGTTTTTGCTTCGAATGGGCGTTTCTACACGGTCAGCGCCGCCAATCTTCCCGGTGGGCGTGGTATGGGCGAACCGCTGCGCCTGATGGTGGATCTGCCAAACGAGGCGCAGATCATCGACATCCTGATACATACGCCGGGGCGCAAATTGCTGGTCGCGTCGGACTCGGGCAACGGCTTCATGGTGCCCGAGGACGATGTTTTGGCCCAAACCCGAAATGGCAAGCAGGTGCTGAACGTCAAAAACAGTGAGACTGCGATGGTCTGCACACCCGTCGCGGGAGATCACGTCGCAGTAGTGTCGCAGAACGGCAAATTCTTGGTTTTCCCAACCGCCGAGCTGCCAGAGATGACACGCGGTAAAGGCGTGCGCCTGCAGAAGTACAACATGGCCCGAGGTCGTCAGGGCACTCTGGAACTGGATGGTGGGTTATCAGACATTACCACCTTTAACTGGGACGAGGGCTTGAAATGGTCTATGGGTGGCGAAAAAACACGACACGAAGCAGATATGGGCCAGTGGCTTGGTAAACGCGCGGGAGTAGGGAAAAAGCCACCCTACGGGTTCCCTCGGAGTTATAAATTTTCGTGATCATGTCACGGGTAAGGTGAAATTTTGCTGATACGGCTTGGCACAAGTCGCATCGATGAGCTACATCCACGTGATACAGGCAGATCGAGACGAGAAAATGTTGCGCATTCTAACCTTGATTACCGGACTGGCTCTTCTGAGTGCATGTTCCCAAACCCAAGTCTATGAAGCACCTGAATCTTTGGGCGAATTCAAACTACGCGTGAACTACGCTTATGCTGAAAAAGCAAAACAAGGACCTGTTTCCCGCGATGCAACCCCCAAGGAATGGGAAGATGCCATTCAAAATGCGGTAGATATTCGCCTTGGACGCTATGAAGGGGCTCAAGAGTACGACATTGGTATTAGTCTGGAAGGTTACATGCTTGCGCCGCCGGGAATCCCAGTGATTTACAACCCGAAAAGTACGGCGATTGTGTTGGTGAACGTTTATGACGTTGGGAAGAAAGAGTTTATCGCCAAGGCCAAGCAGTTCCAGGTGCTGGAAGACACCACCGGCGAAAGCGCACTTGCCGGGTCCGGTCATTCGCGCACGAGAGAGGAACAGATGAGCGGCCTTGCCCTCAAGGTTGCGGATCGCGTCGAAGAATGGCTGGCCGAGGAGCACAAGGACAATGGTTGGTTTGACAAACGTCCGGACCTAATTCAGCGACTGGAACCCGGGCAGGTTACGCTAAATCCTGCGTGACAGGCGCATTTCGTTCAGGATGTGCTTGATTTTCCCTTTTGAACCAAATATCCCGCGCGCGCAGATGTAACCACGGGACCAAGGGTCCCCCAAATTGCAAAAGGGCGCCTGAGGAATGGCAAAGGAAAAGTTTGAGCGTACGAAACCGCATGTCAACATTGGCACGGTTGGTCACGTTGACCACGGCAAGACGACGCTGACGGCAGCGATCACGAAGTATTTTGGT